>NZ_SMKS01000004.1:0-209347 GCF_004348435.1 Saccharopolyspora terrae
GGCTCGGGCTCCGGCTCCGGCTCCGGCTCGGCGGCCGGAGCCGCGGCCGGGGCGGCGGACGCCTCGCCGGCGTCGCCGATGACGGCGAGCTCGCCGCCGATCTCAACGGTGTCGTCCTCCTGGGCGACGATGCGCTGCAGCACGCCGGCGGCCGGGGACGGGATTTCGGTGTCGACCTTGTCGGTGGAGACCTCGAGCAGGGGTTCGTCGACCTCGACGGTCTCGCCCTCCTGCTTGAGCCACCGGGTGATCGTGCCCTCGGCGACGCTCTCGCCGAGCGCCGGCATCTGAACGGAGAAGGCCATCGGTTGCTGACTCCTCGTGGGTGTGGCGGGGTGCGGCTGTCTTTTCGCTGCTGCTGCGTGCGGCTGTCAGCCGTGCACGTGCAGCGGCTTGCCGGCCAGGGCGAGGTGGGCCTCGCCCAGAGCTTCGGTCTGGGTCGGGTGGGCGTGGACCAGCGGAGCGACGTCCTCCGGCAGCGCCTCCCAGTTGTAGATCAGCTGCGCCTCGCCGATGAGCTCACCGACGCGGTCGCCGACCATGTGCAGGCCGACGACCGGGCCGTCGGTCGCGCGGACCAGCTTGACCGCGCCCTGGGTCTTGAGGATCTGGCTCTTGCCGTTGCCGGCCAGGTCGTAGGTGAAGGTCTCCACCGAGCCGTACTGCTCCTTGGCGGCGGCTTCGGTCAGGCCCACCGAGGCGACCTCGGGGTGGCAGTAGGTCACGCGCGGGATGCCGGCCTCGTCGATCGGCTGCGGGTTCAGGCCCGCGATCTCCTCGGCGATGAAGATGCCCTGCTGGAAGCCGCGGTGCGCCAGCTGCAGGCCCGGCACGATGTCGCCGACGGCGAACACGCCCGGGACGTTGGTGCGCAGGCGCTCGTCGGTGCGCACGAAGCCGCGCTCCATGGTGACGCCGACCTGCTCGAAGCCGTGTCCGGCGGTGTTCGGGCCGCGGCCGACGGCGACCAGCAGCAGGTCGGCGTCGTAGGTCTCGCCGTTCTCCAGGCTGACCGACACGCCGTCGTCGCTCTGGGTGGCGCCGGTGAACTTCACGCCGGTCTTGAACTTGATGCCGCGCTTGCGGAAGGCGCGCTCCAGGCGCTTCGAGGCGAACTCGTCCTCGTTGGGCACCAGGTGCGGCAGCGCTTCCACGACGGTGACCTCGGCGCCGAACGAGGCCCAGACGCTTGCGAACTCCACGCCGATCACGCCGCCGCCGAGCACGACGACCTTGTTCGGGATGAAGTCCAGGTTCAGCGCCTGCTCGCTGGCGATGACGCGCCCGCCGAGCTCCAGGCCGGGCAGCGTCTTGGAGTAGGAACCGGTGGCCAGAACCACGTTCTTGCCGGTGTAGCGGGTGCCGTCGACCTCGACGGTGTTGGCGTCGACGAGGGTGCCCGCACCCTCGACCATCGTCACCTTGTGGGCCTTGGCCAGGCCCTGCAGGCCCTTGTACAGGCCCGAGATGATGTTGTCCTTGTACTTGTTGACACCGTCGATGTCGATGCCTTCGAGGGCGGCGCGCACCCCGAACTGGTCGGCGTCTCGGGTGGAATCGGCGACCTCGGCCGCGTGCAGCAGGGCCTTGGTCGGGATGCAACCTCGGTGAAGGCAGGTCCCACCGAGCTTGTCCTTTTCAATGAGGACGACGGACAGGCCGAGCTCGGCCGCGCGGAAAGCGCAGGCGTAGCCGCCCGAACCGCCGCCGAGAATGACCAGATCGGCGGACGTGTCGGTCACTTCGCACTCCTCGACAGGGCGTCATTGACTTGCGGTTGGTCGCGTGACCTGGTGGTCATGCACACCACCAGCCATCTTGTCACCACCCGAGCGGACGATGCGCGGTGGGCCGGGTGATCTGTGCTGCATTCATCACCTGGGCGCCGCGCATTCTCAGCTCGTTTTCACACTCCGCACATGTTCGCGGTGGCAAAATCGAATGCAGCCGGCCTGAATCGGTATTGGGGAGGCGAGTTCGGTGGGCTTATTCGACCGGTTCCGCAACCGCCGTCCCGGCACCGGGCGGCGCGCCACGGCCGCGGACACCGACCACCTCCGGAACTGGACGGCGCAGCGCCGCGGCGTCGAGGGCTACCTCGAACCGCAGACGTTGGTCACCGAGACGACGCTGCTGCTCATCGCCCACGACGGGGAATGGACGCGTCGGCGGATCGAGTCGCCTTCGGCGGCCGGGCGCTTCACCAGTCGGCTCGGCATCCCGCTCTACGAAGTCGCCAAGGTCGGATATCCGCAACGAATGCGCGATTACCAGGCCCGGCAGCGCATTCTCCGCAGGCGTGCGCAGCGCGCCGCCGACGAACGGCCGTGAACGCGCGAGTCGCGGTTTTCGCGGATTCGCTGCGCGCACGGCCGCGGGTGAGGGCTGAATCGATTCGTCGGTGAATCAGTTCGCGACGCGCGTCGTCGGCGTGCACCGCACCGGGAACGTCACGGACTTGGCGATGTAGCAGAGCTCGTGGGCGCGCTCGTGCAGCGCTTCGGCGACGTCGACGGTCGCCAGGTCGCAGACGGTGACCTCCGGTGCCAGCTCGATGGCCTCGAACTGACCGGTGCCGTCGGAGTTCTCGGTCAGGATGCCGCGAGCGTGGTCGTGGTAGCCGGTGACGACGACGCCGGAGTCGGCCGCGAGGTGCAGGAACCAGAGCATGTGGCACTGCGACAGCGATGCGACCAGGAGTTCCTCGGGGTTGTAGCGGTCCGCGTCACCCAGGAACACCGGGTCGGCGGAGGCGTCGATGGAGTCCTTGCCGACGGCTCGCACCTCGTGGGTGCGCTCGTAGCTGTGGTAGGAGCTGGTGCCCTGGCCGGTGTTGCCGGTCCACACCACGTCGACCTGATAGCCGTGCCTGGCCGCGGTCAGCGTGGCCGGTTGCGATTCGGTCATAAACCCATCGTGACATCGGCGCACCCCGCAGTGGTGACCTTTTCGTGACCCGGATCACAAAGACTGGGCCGAGGTCACCCCGGGTTGAACTTCTCGTTCCGCATCGTGGGCGGTTCGCCGGTTCCGCCCGGAGCCGACCGGGTTGGTCGGCTCCAGACGGCCGGCGAGTGCGGGCTCAGCCGTTCTCGGCGATGTCGGCGAGCACCGCCGCGAGGGTCCGGACCGGGACACCGGTGCCGCCCTTGGGCGTGTAGCCCCACGGCGAGTTGGTGTTGTAGGACGGGCCCGCGATGTCGATGTGCGCCCACTGCACGCCCTCGGCCACGAATTCCCGGAGGAAGATGCCCGCGGCCAGCATGCCGCCCCAGCGGTGGTTGGTGACGTTGGCCAGGTCGGCGAGCTTGGAGTCCAGGTCCGCGCGCAGCTCGTCCGGCAGCGGCATCGGCCAGCCGCCCTCGCCCACGGCCTGCGACAGCCTGGCAACCCGGTCGCGGAAGCCGTCCTCGCCCATCACGCCCGGGGTGCGGTTGCCCAGCGCGACGACCTGCGCACCGGTCAGCGTGGAGGTTTCGATCAGGTAGTCGGGCTCGTCCTCGCAGGCGCGGGCCATCGCGTCGACCAGGATCAGCCGGCCCTCGGCGTCGGTGTTGAGCACCTCGACGGTCTTGCCGCCGTACATCTTCAGCACGTCACCCGGGCGGTAGGCGGTGCCCGACGGCATGTTCTCCGCCATCGGGACGGTCGCGGTGATCTCCAGCGGGTAGTTCAGCTTCGCCGCCAGCACCATCGTCGCGATCACCGAAGCGGCACCGGACATGTCCGAGGTCATGTTCTCCATGCCCGCGCCCGGCTTCAGCGAGATGCCGCCGGTGTCGAAGGTGATGCCCTTGCCGACCAGCGCGACCTTCTTCGCGGCCTTCGGGCCCTTGTGCCGCAGTCGCACCATGCGCGGCGGGCGCGACGAGCCCGCGCCGACGCCGAGGATGCCGCCGAAGCCCTGCTTGCGCAGCGCCGCCTCGTCGAGGACCTCGACCTCCAGGCCCGCGGCCTTGGCCAGCTCGGTGGCGCGCTCGGCGAAGGAGGCCGGGAACAGGTCGTTCGGCGGGGTGTTGATCAGGTCGCGGGCGGTGTTGACCGCCTCGCCGATCGCGGTGCCGCCCTTGAGCGCGTGGGTGGCGGTGTCGGCCTTGGCGTCGGCGACCACGAAGTCCACCGCGGCCACCGGGCCGTCACCGTTGCTCGACTTGTACTGGGTGAAGGCGTAGGCGCCCATGACCGTGCCCTGCACCGCAGCGGGCAGGTCGGCGGCGGGCAGGGTGGTCGCGGCGTGCTCCACACCGGACAGCGCGCGGGCGGCGGCACCGGAGGCGCGGCGGACGGCCTCGGCGCTCGGGCCGTCCTCGCCGGCCTTGCCCAGGCCGACGGCCACCAGCACGGTCGCGGCCAGCCCGTGGGCGGGCAGCTTGACGACCTCATCGGCCTTCCCGCTCGCGCCCAGCGAGGTCAGCACCTTGACCAGGTCGCCGTCGAAGGCCGTGGCGACCGGCTCGGCACCGGGTGCGAGCCGCAGGCCGTCGGCGCCGGAAACGGTGCCGATGACGAGCGCGTCCGCGCTCAGCTTGGCCACCGCGGTGTCGGTGAGTGCGAGTTTCGGGGTCGTCACGTGGTCATCCTCCGGATCGGTGCCTTTCCCGCACTCTAGAACGCCGGGTCCGCCGATGATCGGCGTGTTCACCGTGAGCGTGGCGGGAGGGCAGTGGTCATCACGTCCGTCATACGCTCACCGGCGGTCTCCCGCCATGAGTCAGCCGACAGGAGGCTGAAGTGCCCGCACTCGTCTGCAAGGGTGGTCCGGTGACCCGACAGGTGGAAACGGACAGCCGGGCGGTGACCGGCCGCGACGCGTTACCGCTCGCGCTCAGCGGCATGGTCGGCATCGGCGTGCTGCTCGGACCCGCACCCGCAGCGGCGGCGGCCGGACCGTGGGCGCCGCTGGGACTGCTGATCGCGCTGCTGGCAGCGGTGTGCGCGTCCTCGGCTGTCGCCCACCAGTCCCGAGCCCACCACGGGCCCGGCGCGACCTACGCGTGCGTGCGCGAGCGGATGGGCCTGCTGCCCGCCCGCATCGGAGCCTCGGCCCACCTGGCCGCGCAGGTCGCCGCGATCGCCGCGATCGCCCGCGTGATCGGCGAGTTCTTCCTGCCGTCGGCCAGCGCCCTGGTGGCGGGGGCGGTGATCCTGCTCGTGGTCCTCTCGGCGACCACCGGGCTTCGGATCCGCGGTGCCGCGGCCTGGTTGTGGGTCGCGCTGAGCCTGGCGGTGATCGTGCTCGTGGTGGCGATCTGCTTCGCCATCGACCCGGTCGGAGGACTACCCGCGCACGTCGATCCCGGCGCCTCCAACGAGAGCGCCGTGGGGATCATCGGCGCAGGTGGGGTGCTGTTCCTCGCGTTCACCGGCTTCGAGCGACTCGCCGCGCCCACCGAGGACGGCGACCGCGCGCCCTGGGCGGTGACCCGCCGCCTCACCACGATCTCGCTGGTCGTGGTGACGGTGCTGCTGGCGGCGATGACGGCCGCCCTGACCTACCAGCTCGGCTGGGAGCGGCTGGCGCTGTCGCCGATGCCGATCCGCGACGTCCTCACCGCCGCCGCGGCCGCCGACCTGGTGCCGCTGGTGTGCGTCGGGGCGGCCGTCGCGCTGCTGCCGGTGCTGCTGGGCGCGCTGGAATCGCTGCGCTCGACGGGGCTGGGGATGGTGCGCGACGGCGAGCTCCCGCGAGTCCTGGGCCGCACCGGTCCGGCCGGAACCCCGTACCTGCTCGACCTGATCGCCGGGGTCGCGGCGGTGATCGTCTCCCAGCTGATCGACCCGATCGCGTTGATGTCCTTCGCGGCCTGCGCGCTGCTCCTGCACTACGCTCTTGCCAACGCAGGCGCCCGTTTGCTGCTCTCCGATGGACCCACTTGGCCCATGCGGGGTGCATGCCTTGGGATGGGTTTGTCGGTCGTGCTGGCGATGAGCATGCCGGTTTCTGCGATGCTGACAACGCTCGGAGTGGTTGTTGTCGGTCCTTTGCTGGCGGGAATCGTTTCGCGCCGGTGGAAATGAGGCGGTCATGCCCAACTCGATTGTGGACGAGATGACCTGGAATTCTCAGCGCTACCAGTGGTCCTCGGGCGACGAGGTGCTCTACAGCTTCTGGCGCCTGGACGGCTCGCTCGGGAACGTGCACCCGGCTCGCGTCGTCTCCGACGACGGCGAGGAGCTGCTGTGCTGGGTGCTGCCGGACACCCCGGTTCGGACCACGACCTCCCCGGACGGGCGGCACCCGCGTGAATTGCCGCTCGCGGAGCGGTTCTCCGGACCGCGCGTGCCGGCCCTGTCGACCTGGCGCGGTACCTCGACGTTGCGCTTGGTCCACGAGAACCGGTGGTCGTCGGTGTGGTGGTTCTTCGAACCCAGCGGGGAATTCCGGAACTGGTACGTCAATCTCGAAATCCCGCGCGGCCGGGACGAATACGGCGTGCGGCGGGTCGACGGCGTGCTGGACGTGGAGGTCATGGCGGACGGCAGTTGGTCCTGGAAGGACGAGGACGAGCTCGACGACGCGCTGGCCGCAGGCCGTTTCAGCCACGCCGAACTGGCGAAGCTGCGCGCCGAGGGTGAGGAGATGATCTCCCTGGCCAAGGACGGCGCGTTCCCCTTCGACGGGACCTACTGCGACGCCCGCCCGGACCCGTCCTGGTCCGTGCCGAAGCTCCCCGCGCACCTGCTCAGCTGATTCACGCGGCGTCAGCCGCTTTCTCCAGAGCTCGCACCGCTCAGCAAGACGAGTGGAACGAGTGAAGAGTCAGCTGATCGAGATGAACAGCAGAAGGGTGATCACCGCGACCAGGACGGTCGTGCCGACCACCGAGCCGGTGGTCACCTGCTGCGGGAACCACTGCTGGTACTTGTTGCGCCACCAGAAGGCCCAGCCCGCGGCCCCGATCGCCGCGAGGACGACGCCGAACACGCCGATCCAGGCGTAGCCGAGGGTGAGCAGCATGCCCGCGCCGAACGGCATCAGGCCGGCCAGCACACCAGCGCGGACGTCCTGCGGGACCGAGGTGGGCTGCGGCGCGGGGGTGTTCTGGGCCTGCGTCATGGCTCCATCATATGTCGCCCGCCGCGGAGGAATCAGCAGAATCTCCGCGTCCGTTTAGCAACGCCCGGATACTTGGATGACCAACTGACGCCAAGCCGGTTTTCACTGCTCCAGCGCACGCGATACCGTACGCGCATGAACGGAGAACTGTCTTTCACCCGGACCCCCAACCCGCAACCGGTCTCAGCCGAGCGCCGCGCGGAGGTACTGGAGAATCCCGGGTTCGGCAAGTTCTTCACCGACCACATGGTGACGATCAAGTGGTCCGAGGACCAGGGCTGGCACGACGCCCGCCTGGAGGCGTACCACACGCTGGAGTTCGACCCGGCGACGTCGGTCCTGCACTACGCGCAGGCGATCTTCGAGGGGCTCAAGGCCTACCGCCAGCCCGATGGCTCGATCGCGGCGTTCCGCCCGGACGCCAACGCCCGCCGTTTCCGCAGCTCCGCGAACCGGATCGCGATGGCGGAGTTGCCCGAGGAGCTGTTCCTCGAATCGCTGCGCGAGCTGGTCGCGGTGGATCGCGACTGGGTGCCCAGCACTGGTGAGAGCTCGCTGTACCTGCGGCCCTTCATGGTCTCCACCGAGATCGGCCTGGGCGTGAACCACCCGTCGAAGACCTACCTGTACTCGCTGATCGCCTCGCCGGCCGGCTCCTACTTCGCCGGTGGCGTGAAGCCGGTGACGGTGTGGCTGAGCCACGAGTACGTGCGCGCCGCTCCCGGTGGCACCGGCGCGGCCAAGTTCGCGGGCAACTACGCGGCGTCGTTCCTGGCGCAGGCGCAGGCCGTGGAGCAGGGCTGCGACCAGGTGGTCTGGCTGGACGCCTGCGACCGGCACACGGTCGAGGAGATGGGCGGCATGAACCTGTTCTTCGTGTTCGGCTCCGGTGCCGACGCGAAGCTGGTGACCCCGGCGCTGAGCGGCAGCCTGCTGCCCGGCGTGACCCGGTCCTCGCTGCTGGAGCTGGGCAAGGAGCTCGGCATGCAGGTCGAGGAGCGCAAGATCACCGTCGAGGAGTGGGAGAAGGCGGCCACCACCGGCGAGCTCACCGAGGTCTTCGCCTGCGGCACTGCCGCGGTGATCACCCCGGTCGGTCACGTCAAGCACCGCGACGGCGAGTTCGGCGTCGCCGACGGCCGGCCCGGCGAGGTCACGATGAAGCTCCGCGAGCGCCTGACCGCGATCCAGTACGGCACGGTCGAGGACACCCACGGCTGGATGACCAAGCTCGGCTGAGCACCTGGTCCACCGACGCCCCTTGCGGTTGATCGCAGGGGGCGTCGTCGTGTCTAGAAGTCGAGGCGGGTGACCTTGTCCGGGTGCAGGACGATGCGGAACCAGGTCCCAGCGCGGAGTCCGGCGAGGTCGTGCGCGCGGCTCGGGTCGTCGAGGTCCCAGTACCGGGCCGCGAGGCGTTCCACCAGCTCGGGCGCTCCGCCGGTTTCCACCGAGGTGCGGCCGGCGACCGACACCCAGCGTTCGCGTTCGGTCGCGGGTGCGGCGACGACCAGCGACGCCCGGGGATCGCGCCGCAGGCGCTCGACCTTGGGCGAGGCGGGGTCGGTGAACAGCTCGATCGTGCCCTCGGTGGTGGCCTCGAACCACACCGGCCGGGGCTGCGGCGGGGTCGGGCCTGCGGCCACCGACAGGAAGCCGTGCAGCGGGCGGCGGAGGAATTCGAGGTCCTGTGCGCTCAGCGTGCTCATGCCGACGATTCAACGCCCCGATCCTGGACGGTTCCATGGGTGAGAAGCCGGATCACCTGCGTCATCGTCTAACGTCGGTGATGTGGACGCGTTCGGTGACCTCTTCCGGGGGCTGCGGGCCCAGGGCTCGTTGTTCGGCAGCTCGACGCTGACGCCGCCGTGGTCGCTGCACTTCGTGGACGGAGCACCGCTGACCCTGTGCACCGTCCTCGACGGACAGGGCTGGATCGTGCCGGGGCGCGGCGAGCCCGAACCGCTGCGGGACCGCGACACGGTCGTGGTCCGCGGACCTGCGACGTTCACCTTCGTCGACGAGATCGGCACCTCGGCGGAACCGCTGGCGTGCGGCGAGTTCTGCGCGACTCCCGAGCTGGGCGGCACGCGGCACCGGCTCGGCTGGCACGACCCGGGCCAGGGGAGCGGGACGACGTTGATCGTCGGCGCCTACCCGCTGCGCGGCGAGATCAGCCGAAGGCTGCTGGAAGCCCTGCCGGTCGTGCTGCGCGTGGAGTCGGGCGGCACGGGTGATCCGGTGCTCGACCACCTCGCCGCCGAGGTGGCGGTGGACGCGCCGGGTCAGCAGCTGGTGCTCGACCGGCTGCTGGACTGGATGCTCGTCTGCACCTTGCGCGAGTGGTTCGACCGTCCCGGCGGTGAACCTCCGGCCTGGTGGGAGGCTCAGCGGGACCCGGTCGCGGGCGAGGCGCTGCGCCTGCTGCACGCGGAACCGGCGACGTCGTGGACGGTCGCCTCGCTCGCCGGGCGCATCGGGGTGTCGCGCTCGACGCTGGCCAAGCGGTTCACCGATCTGGTCGGTGAACCGCCGCTGACCTACCTCACCCGCTGGCGCATGACCCTCGCGGCGGACCTGCTGACCGAGCGCGGCTCGGCGACCATCGGCGAGATCGCTCGCACCGTCGGCTACGCCGATCCCTTCACCTTCAGCGCCGCGTTCAAGCGCATCCGCGGCACGACGCCGAGCGCCCACCGCCGAGCGATCTGAGGGTCTAGAACTGCCCGAGCGTCGCGCCCACCAGGACGACGGTCGTCGCGAGCTCCGAGGCCGCGCCCAGGACGTCGCCGGTGATCCCGCCGAAGCGGCGGCCGACGTGCCGGGTGAACAGCAGCAGCACCCCCGCCGCGACCAGGACGGACACCGCGGCGGCCGGGCTGATCAGCGCGGCGGCGAGCGTCGCCGCGAGCCACCAGGCGATCACCAGCCACAGCGGCTGGCTCCCGGCGACGAGCGCACCCATGCCCTCCGGGCGCGCCGACGGCAGGCCGCTGCGGCAGCACAGCACGAACGCCGCGCGCCCGGTGGCGCAGGCCAGCGCCAGCACCCACGGGGTCTGCGCGACCGCACCGATGCTGACGGCCTGCACGCCGATCACCAGGATCAGCGCGACCACCGCGAACGGTCCCGCGCCGCCGTCGCGCATCACCTGCAGCGCGCGTTCCGGAGGTCCGTAGCAGCCGAGACCGTCGACGGTGTCGGCCAGACCGTCCACGTGCATGCCCCGGGTGATCAGCACCAGCAGCGCCACCACGAGCAGGCCCGCGAGCAGCGGGGGAGCGCCCAGCGAGCTCAGCGCCCACAGCACCAGCGCCCCGGCGCCGCCGACGAGCGCCCCGACCAGCGGTGCGAAGGAGATCGCCTGCCGGCACGAGCGGTCATCGACCTGTCTCGCGGGCCACGGCAGCACCGTCAGCCAGGACACCGCCAGCCGCAGACCGTCGGTCACGCCCCGGCCTCTCCGGCGACGCCGGCTTCGTCGAACGTGGCCATCTCACCGAGCACCTTCACCGCCGCGGTCAGCACCGGCAGCGCAGTGAGCGCGCCGGAACCTTCGCCGAGCCGCAGCCGCATGTCCAGCACCGGCTCCAGGTCGAGGTGCTGGAGCACCAGCGGTCCGCCCGGTTCGGCGGACCGGTGCCCGGCCAGCCACCACTGCCGCGCTCCGGGCGCGAGCTCCTCGGCGACCAGCGCCGCCGCTCCGACGACGACCCCGTCCAGCATCACCGGGGTCTTGCGCACGGCGGCCTGCGCGAGGAAGCCCGCGAGGGCGGCGATGTCGGCGCCGGTGGAGGTGCGCAGCAGCGCGATCGGGTCGTTGTGCACCTTGCGGGCCCGGCGCAGCGCGTCGCGGATCGCCGCGGTCTTGCGCATCCACGCGTGGTCGTCGATGCCGGTGCCGCGCCCGACGACGGCGACCGGTTCGGTGCCGGTGAGCAGCGAGATCAGCACGGCGGCGGGCGTGGTGTTGCCGATGCCCATGTCCCCGGCGATGAGCAGGTCGGCCCCGGAGTCGACCTCCTCGTCGGCGATCGTCCGCCCGGCCTGGACGGCGGCCCGGACCTCCTCGTCGGTCAGCGCGTCCTCGCGGTCGATCGCCCCGGAACCGCGCCGCACCTTGTGCGCGCTGACCGCCGGCGGCGTGTCGACGGTGACCGACATGTCCACCACGCGCACGGTCGCTCCGGCGTGCGAGGCCAGCACGTTGACGGCCGCGCCACCGGAGAGGAAGTTGCTGACCATCTGGCCGGTCACCTCGGGCGGGTAGGCCGACACGCCGTGCTGGGCGATGCCGTGGTCACCTGCGAAGACGACCACGCGGGCGCGCGCGGGCGCGTGCGGCGGGCACACGCCCTGCCGCGCGGCGAACCACACGCCGAGCTCTTCCAGCCGTCCCAGCGACCCGGCCGGCTTGGTCAACTGCGCCTGCCGCGCCACGGCTTCCCGGGATGCCTGCTCGTCGGGTGCGGGAACGGGCGGGAACTCGATCGTGCCGGGGTCGTTCTGTTCGGTGGGCAAGCGAAACCTCCGTGTTCAAAAACCGCAGCTCAGCAGGGTTCTCCGAAGCTCACCGGATCCGCAGCGGGCATCCGGCGACCAGCAGCAGCACCTCGTCGCACACCGCCGCCAACCGGGCGTTGAGCGAGCCGAGCTCGTCCCGGAACAGCCTTCCAGACCGGGTCCCGGGCACGACGCCGAGGCCGACCTCCGCCGACACCAGCACGACGCGCGCGGCGCTCGCCGACACGGCCTCGACCAGCGCGTCGCAGTGCGCCGCGACGACGTCCAGCGCCGCCGGATCGCGCTCCCAGGCCCCGGCGTCGTCGAGCACCCCGGTCAGCCAGGTGGCCAGATCATCCACCAGCACGGGGTCGCCCCCGGAGGCCTCGGCGAGAACCCGCCGCAGCGACTCGGAGTCCGGCGCCTCCACGGTCCGCCAGCAGTCGGGCCGCCGCGCCACGTGCTTGGCGATCCGCTCGTTCCACTCGCCGTCCGAAGGATCCCGCCGCGCGGTGGCCACGTAGGTCACCGCGGCGTCCTCGGGCACCAACCCCTCGGCATGCGCCGACTTCCCGGACCGAGCCCCACCCAGCACCAACGACCGCACGAAAACCTCCGCTCAACAACCGCCGAGACCGTACCCGGAGGAGGGCCCCGACCGGCCCAGTGGTGCCCACGCTCACCGGAGGTGGTTCTGGTCCGAATTGACCGGGCGAATCGGACATTGATCATGGACGGTTCGAACCGAAACTGCCCACCGGTGACCCACTCCAGCCACGATCGCGAGGGCCTTCCCCGAGGAAGCCCCCGACTGGCGCTGCCCCGCTAGTGCTTCGCGGTGTAGGGGGCTGGGGCGGGGAGGTCGGCGTTCTCGCGGACCCTGGTGGCGTGGCGGTCGATGGAGGTGAGGGCGGCGGCGACGTCGTCCGCGGTGACCTCGAAGGGCATCGAGTGGATCGTCTCGCCTTCGGCGGTTGCCGCGGTGGCCACGGCGCGCACCGACTCGGTGTCGTCGGGGCGGATGCCGACCTCGGTGAGGGTGGTGGGCAGGCCGACGGCCGTGGTGAACTCGATGAAGTCGCGCAGGTCGCCCGGGGTGGCGCCTTCCAGGACCAGCTGGGCCACTGAGCCGAGGTTGACCTTCTGACCGTGGGCCAGGCCGTGGGTGGCGGCGACCGAGGTCAGGCCGTTGTGGACCGCGTGGGCCGCGGCGAGTCCGCCCGACTCGAAGCCCAGGCCGGAGAGCAGCGTGTTGGCCTCGATGACCTTCTCGACCGCCGGGGTCACCTGGTGGTCGCGGACCGCGTCGATGGCTGGCAGCGCGTTCTCCCACAGGACGTCCCAGCTGAGCTTCGCCAGCGCGGTGCCGGTGAGCGTGGGCAGGCCCCCGGCCATCGTCTTCGAGCCGGACCGGGAGGTGGCGCGGGCCTCCAGCCAGGTGGCGAGCGCGTCGCCGACACCGGCGATCAGGAACTCCGCGGGGGCGTTGGCGACGACCTGCGAATCGACCAGGACGAGATCGGGGTTGCGCGGGAAGAAGCGGTACGCCTCGAACTCGCCGTCCTCGGTGTAGATCACCGACAGCGCGCTGCAGGGCGCATCGGTCGAAGCCACCGTGGGAGCGTTGGCCCAGCGGATCCCGGCGATGTGCCCGGCCGCCTTCACCGCGTCGATGGTGCTGCCACCACCGATCGCGACCACGACGTCGGCGCCGGACGAGGTGATCTCGCCGACGAGCCGGTCCACCTCTCGCGAGCTCGGGTTCCCGCTGAAGTCCCTGCGGTCGACCGGGAGACCCGCTCGGGTCAGCGAGGCCTCGACGTCATGACCGACGAACCCCCACACCACGCCGTCGGCGACCAGGAGCGGTTTCGAGCCGAGTTGGGCGAGGTACTGGCCGAGCTGGTCGATCGCTCCCTTGCCCTGGACGTATCGGCCGGGGCTGATCATCGTGCGGATCGTCATGGTTGCCGTTCCTTCGGGCCTCGATGCGATGGATCGGCCGAGCGTAGGAGCGGTGCACGCGCGGCTGCAGGGTGAGCGTGTCTCATCTTGAGACGAAAAAATCCGCCCCGCTCACGTGGGTGAGCGGGGCGGATCTCGAAGCTCGGGATCAGCCGATCTTGGCGATGTCCTTGGGGGTGTAGCGCGGGCGCGGGACACGCAGCTTGCGGATCTGCATGGCTCGGGTGAAGGCGTACCAGCCCAGCGAGAACGGCCGGTCCTTGTGGTCCGGGAACTTGGCGCGGACCCGCTTGTTGACGTAGCGACCCAGCAGCGTGCCCTCGACGACCATCATGATCAGCAGGGCCAGGCAGAACAGCGTCGCGTACTGCTGGATGAGCATGTTCTGCGCCAGCGTGGTGGCGAAGACGATCAGCACCAGCGGCATGAACAGGCCCATCAGGTGCCTGCGGGTGTCGACCAGGTCGCGGACGTGGGCACGGACCGGGCCCTTGTCACGCGGCATCAGGTAGCGGTCGTCGCCCTGCATCATGCGCTCGCGGCGCTCGGTGGCGGCCTTGCGGCGCTCGTCCTTGTTGCCCCGAGCGCGCTTGACCGCCTCGCGCTGCGTCATCGGCGGCGGCGGGACCGGGCCGCGCCGCCTGCCCTCGGCCTCGCGCCGCGAAGGCGTGGGCTTCCCCTTCTTGGGGGTGTGATTCTGCGCGCGCTCCTCCGCGGACTGCTCTGCGTCGTTCTCGGAGTCCGTGCTTGCGGTCTGCTCAGCGCTGCTGCGGCGAAGGAACCTCACCCCTCCAGGTTATTCGACGCGTCGAGCGGGCTTGCAGGAGACCGTCCGGTTCGTCCTGCGCCTACCACGTCACACCTGATCCGGGCGTGCTTGTGCCACCATGTAGGGAGGAGACAACAACGTCCCCGGGTTCGCCCGCGGGAATACCCCGGGTCCGGTCGTGGTTGAACGTCACGCCGGAATCGGAGAGCGAGACCACGAGGGAGTGTCCATGACCGCCCCGAACACTGTTACCGAGACCGAGGCGCCTGCCCACGGTGTCACGCTGACCGACTCTGCTGCCCAGAAGGCCAAGGCCCTGCTGGACCAGGAGGGTCGCGACGACATGCACCTGCGCATCGCCGTGCAGCCGGGTGGCTGCGCCGGTCTGCGCTACCAGCTCTTCTTCGACGAGCGCAGCCTCGACGGCGACGCGCGCCGCGACTTCGAGGGCCTCGGCGTGGTCGTCGACCGGATGAGCGCCCCGTACCTGGAGGGCGCGGTCATCGACTTCGTCGACTCCATCGAGAAGCAGGGCTTCACGATCGACAACCCCAACGCCGGCGGTTCGTGCGCCTGCGGCGACTCGTTCCACTGACGAGCAACCCGTTCTGGCAGGAGGCCGGCACCCGCTCGGGTGCCGGCCTCGTTGCTGTTCAGGCCGTGCTGACGACGCGGACGATCTCGTCGTCGAGCACGATCTCGTCGCCGTCGACGAGCTGGCGGCCGCGGCGGGTCTCCACCGCGCCGTTGACCATGACCAGGCCCTCTTCCAGCACGTCCTTGGCTTCGGCGCCGTGCTCGACCAGCCCGGACAGCTTGAGCAGCTGACCCAGCCGGATCATGTCGTCGGAGATCTCCACTTCGCGCATGCCCCCATTGTCTGCCGCCGCCCCTGGTCGCGGCGTGGGGGCACGACCGGTGCTCGTCGAGAGCGCTACTCTCGAATTTTCCGTCACCGTCCGTAGTGAATTGGAGGCGTGCTGTGTCAGTCGCAGTGACCGGAAGCATCGCCAGCGACCACCTGATGCACTTCCCCGGCAAGTTCACCGACCAGCTCGTCGCCGACAACCTGCAGCAGGTCTCGCTGAGCTTCCTCGTGGACGACCTGGTGGTGCGGCGGGGCGGTGCGGCGGCCAACATCGCCTTCGCGCTCGGAGTGCTCGGCAGGCGTCCGGTGCTGGTGGGCGCCGTGGGTGAGGACTTCGCCGACTACCGGTCGTGGCTGGAGCGCAACGGGGTCGACTGCGCGGGAGTGCACGTCTCGGAGTACGCCCACACCGCGCGGTTCGTGTGCACCACCGACCAGGCCTTCAACCAGATCGCCTCCTTCTACGCGGGAGCGATGACCGAGGCCCGCAACATCGAACTCGCACCGGTCGTGGCCGCGCACGAGGTCGACCTGGTGCTGATCAGCCCGAACGACCCCAAGGCCATGCTCCGGCACGCCGATGAGTGCAGGCAGCGCGGCTACCGCTTCGCCAGCGACCCGTCGCAGCAGCTCGCGCGGCTGAGCGGCGACGAGATCCGCCGGATGGTCGAAGGTGCCGACTACCTGTTCACCAACCGCTACGAGTGGGGCCTGCTGCTGCAGAAGACCGGCTGGAGCGAGGACGACGTGCGCGCCAAGGTCGGCGTCCGCATCACCACGCTCGGAGCCGACGGGGCGGAGATCGTCGAGCGGGACGGTCAGCGGCTGGAGGTGCCCGCAGTTCCCGAGGTGGCCCGCGCCGACCCGACGGGTGTCGGTGACGGCTTCCGCGCCGGTTTCCTCGCCGCCGTCGAGAGCGGGCTGTCGCTGGAGCGGGCCGCGCAGCTCGGCTCGCTGATCGCGGTGCACGTGCTCGAGGTGACCGGGACGCAGGAGTGGACCCTCGACCACGGCCGCGCCCGCAAGCGCTTCGCCGAGACCTACGGGGAGGACGCCGCGGCCGAGGTCGCCGCCGCGCTGCCGCTCGGATAGGCCTCGCGATTCGCAATCCTTGCAAAAAATTGCGAAGTGTTATGGCTGGTAAATTGCTGGTTCGGTTGGCGTATTGACTTTACCTGCGCAAGAAAATGTGATCGTAGGCGTTCGCTCATCGCAGGAGATGCGAAGGAGAATGTCGATGCGATTAACGGTGCTAGCGCTGGCCGCGACCGTGGTCGGCACCGCCCTGGTGCCCGCCGCGTTCGGCCAGGAACGCGCTCCGGCGCCGGCCACCGCCCCCGTGGCCGGGCCGATCATCCAGATGTTCCAGTGGCCGTGGGACTCGGTCGCGAGTGAGTGCACCAACTTCCTGGGCCCGAAGAAGTTCGGCGCGGTCCAGGTGTCGCCGCCGCAGGAGCACATCGTGCTCCCCGAGGCCGGTCACCCCTGGTACCAGGACTACCAACCGGTCAGCTACCAGCTCGAGACCCGCCGAGGGAACCGCGAGCAGTTCGCCAACATGGTCAAGACCTGCAACGACGCCGGCGTGCAGATCTACGCCGACGCCGTGGTCAACCACATGGCCGGTTCCGACGGCGACCACCCGGGCAGCGCGGGTTCGGAGTTCACCAAGTACGACTACCCCGGCACCTATTCGGACGCCGATTTCCACGACTGCCGCAGGGACATCGCCAACTACAACGACAAGTGGGAGGTCCGGAACTGCGAGCTCGTGGGGCTCGCCGACCTCAAGACCGAGAGCGACTGGGTCCGCCAGTCCGAGATCAAGTACCTCAACGACCTGATCAGCCTGGGCGTGTCCGGGTTCCGAGTCGACGGGGTCAAGCACATGCCGCCGGAGGACATCGGCGCGATCTTCGGTGGTCTCAACGCCGTTCCCGGAACGGGCCAGAAGCCCTACGTGTTCCAGGAGGTCATCGCCGACTCCACCACCACGGCGGGGGAGTACGCCGGCAACGGTGACGTCACCGAGTTCGCCTACCAGGGCAAGGTCAGCGACGCGTTCAAGAACGGCTCGCTGGAGCAGCTCGACGGATTCACCGACGAGATGCCGCTGCCCGCCGATCAGGCCGTGGTGTTCATCGACAACCACGACACCCAGCGCAGTTCGCCGACGCTGACCTACAAGGACGGCACGGCCTACGACCTGGCCGTGGGCTTCGAACTCGCCTACCCCTACGGCACGCCGCAGCTGATCTCGAGCTTCGCCTTCGACAACTCCGAGCAGGGCCCGCCCGCGGAGGCCGACGGCACGACCAAGCCCGCGAGCTGCGACGACCCGGCGTGGGTGTGCGAGCACCGGCGGCCGATCATCGCCGGGATGACCGGGTTCCACAACGCGGTCCAGGGCGCCCCGCTCACCGACTGGTGGGACAACGGCGGCGGTCAGATCGCGTTCGGCCGTCAGGACAAGGGCTTCGTGGCGATCAACCGCGAAGGAGGGGAGCTCTCGCAGACCTTCCAGACCTCGCTGCCCGCGGGCAGCTACTGCGACGTGATGTCCGGTGAGCTCTCGAACGGCGCCTGCACCGGCCAGACCGTCGAGGTCGGTGAGGACGGGAAGTTCACCGCGACGGTGGCCGCGAACTCCGGTGTCGCGCTGCACGCCGGAGCCAAGCTCGGCTGATCGACGCCCGGCACGTGGGCTGTTCGGATGCATTTGCCGAACTCCTGCGTGCCGGGCATATCCGAATTGATCTCATGTTCGTTGGGGGGTTGATCCCACGTGGGCAGGAAGGGCGATTCGGATGCGACACAGGATTTGGGCGATAGGCGCGGCAGCGCTCATCGCGCTCGCGGCGGTGCCGGCCTCCGCGACCGCTGACGAGCGGCGCGACGTGATGTTCGTCGGCAACAACTGGGACGGCACCGTCGACCTGCTCGACGCCGCCGACTTCGACAAGTACCAGCGCATCAACGTGGTCCCGGACCTCGACCAGCGGATGCGCGAGATGACCCCGGACCAGCACGCGGCCATGCTGATCATCCGCGAAACCGCGGGCGAGGGGAACGACCAGCTGGTCGACGACATCGCGGTCTCCCCGGACGGCAAGACGATGTACGTCTCGCGGCCCAGCCTCGGCGACGTGGCCGCCTACGAGATCGCCACCGGCGAGCAGGTCTGGCGCACCCCCGTCGAGGGCTACCGGTCCGACCACATGGCGCTGTCCCCGGACGGCACCGAACTGGCGGTCTCGGCGACCACCGCCAACATCGTGCAGCTGCTCAACCCCGCCGACGGCTCGGTCACCGGCAGCTTCCCGACCGGCGACTTCCCGCACGAGAACCGCTACTCCGCCGACGGGAAGACGCTGTACAACGCCACCATCGGCCGCGTGGTCATGCCCGACGACCCGGCGCTGGACGGCCTCAAGGGCAAGCGGCAGCTGACCATCGTGGACGCCGAGACCCAGCAGGTCCGCGACACCATCGACTTCGGCGTCGGCATCCGCCCGTTCCTGGTGACCCCCGACGGCAAGACGATGTACGCGCAGCTGTCGTTCCACAACGGTTTCGTCGAGTACAGCCTCGAGGAGAAGCGGGTCACCCGCACCGTGCACCTGCCGCTGTCCGAGGACGCGCAGCAGATGAAGCGCGAGGACTACCCGCTGGACTCCGCGCACCACGGCCTCAGCGCCAACGCCGACGGCACCAAGCTGTGCGACGCGGGCACGATCTCGGACTACGCGGCCATCGTGTCGGTCCCGTCGCTGACCACCGATGCCATCGTGCCGGTCGGCAAGAAGCCGTACTGGGCCGCGACCAGTCCCAACGGCCAGTACTGCTTCCTGTCCAACAGCGACAGCGACGACATCTCGGTGGTCGACTTCAACGGCACCAAGGAGACGGCGCGCATCCCCGTCGGCGACCACCCGCAGCGAGTCCGCGGCTACGCGATCCCCACCTCGGTCCTGCACGGCTGAGCGCGCAAGGGGGTGGAAGCACCGGCCGGAACTTCCACCCCCTACCGCGAAACCGGTGGTTCTGCGGGGCGTTCCGTTCCTGTGTCAGTTGACGCTCTCGTCCGCGTCGTCGTCGGGTTCCCAGCGGAGGAGGTCTCCCGGGGTGCAGTCGAGGGCCTGGCAGAGGGCTTCGAGGGTGGTGAAGCGGACGGCCTTGGCTCGGCCGTTCTTCAGGACCGCGAGGTTCGCCGGGGTGATGCCGACGCGCTCGGCGAGCTCACCCACCGACATCTTGCGCTTGGCCAGCATGACGTCGATGTCGACCGCGATCGGCACTCAGATCACCTCGTCCAGCTCGGCCTGCATCTGCGTCGCCTCGATGTCGCGGTCGACGGCCTGCGCCAGCAGCACGCGCAGCACCAGCACGATCAGCGCCACCCCCAGGATCGCCACGACCACGCCGCAGATCAGCAGCACGACACCCGGGGCCACTGCTTCGCCGGGTGCCAGCAGGCAGGCGAGGGCGAACACGTCGAGCGCCGCCGCCACGATCGCACCGATGATGACGTGCACGTGACGGAAAGCCGCGTGGGAGAACACGGTTCCGCGCCGCACCATCGTGACCAGCCGCCACACGCAGACGACCACGACCTGGCAGGCCACCAGTCCGAGCACGACGATGAGCAGCAGCGGCACCCGCAGGTAGGCGTAGTGCGGGTTCAGCTCCTCCAGATCGGCGTTGAGCAGCGGCACCATCACGGCCTGCACGAACAGCGACCCGGCCAGCAACACCACGAGCACGACTCGCAGCGCGAGCACCGCCAGCTTTCCCATCGCCACTCCTTCGATCGAACAACGATAAGAATCTATCGAAAAACGATAGGTCGTGGCAAATCAGGAGTTACCGGGTGAGGATCATCGTGGTGGCGCGCTCGCGCAGCTGGACATCGGAGCGCTGCCCGGTCAGCTCTCCGGGTCGAGGAGGGCCTCCGCGACTGCGGTGATGTCTTCGGGTCGCACCCGGCAGCAGCCGCCGACGAGCATGGCGCCGGCTGCGCGCCACTGGCGGGCTTGCCGTGGGGACAGGCGGGGATCGCCGGTCCAGGCGTGGTGCTCGGCGTCCCACCCCTCGCCGCTGTTGGGGTAGGCGACGAGCGGCTTTTCCGTTGCGGCACGGGCAGTTTCGAGCGCGGGCAGGACGTCCTCGGGATTCGAGCAGTTGATGCCGATCGCGTGGATCGCGTCGGATCCGGCCAGGGCGAAGGCGTCGGCGAGCGGTTGGCCGGCGCGGGTGCGGTCGCCGTCGACGGTGAACGACAGCCACGCCGGCAGTCCCAGACCGGCGACGGCTTCGATTAGGACCTCGGCCTCCTCGACGTCCGGGATGGTCTCCAGCGCGAGGATGTCCGGGGCCGCGTCGGCCAGCGTCTCCAAGCGCGGGACGTGGAACTCCCGCAGCTCGTGCTTGGTCAGCCCGTAGTCGCCCCGGTATTCGGAGCCGTCGGCGAGGGTCGCGCCGTACGGACCGATGGAGGCGGCGACCCACCGGTGCTCGCCGGGCTCGACCTCACCCGCCAGCCGCGCCAGCTCGACGCTGCGGCGCAGCAGCCGCTCGGCTCCGGCGCGGTCGAGACCGCGCTCGGCGAAGCCCTCGTACGACGCCTGGTAGCTGGCGGTGGTGGCGATGTCGGCGCCCGCCCGGTAGAACGCGGCGTGCGCGGCGACGATCTCCTCCGGGGCGTCGGCCAGCAGGCGCGCTGACCACAGCGCGTCGGCGAGCTCGTGCCCCATCGCCTCCAGCTCCGTGGCTAACCCGCCGTCGAGCACCAGCGGCCGATCGACCCTGAATCCCTGCATGCCGTCCAGCGTAGTGGTGTTCCGTAGGGCGGACCCCCTCGAAACCCGGCGTGGGGAGATCCGAATTTCGCGCGAAATTCGACCCCGAAACTTCGGACACGAATTTCGCGCGAAATTCGAACGGCTCAGCCCTTCACGCTGCCCGCCGCCAACCCGGAGACCAGGAAGCGCTGCACGGCGTAGAACACGATCACCGCCGGGATCGCCACCAGCACCGACGCGGCTGCGAGGTGGCCCCACTCCGCCCGGTTCTGCTGGACGAAGACCTGAAGGCCGACCGCGAGGGTCTTGGACTCGTCGGCCGCGGACAGGAACGCCGAGGCGAAGGCGACCTCGCTCCAGGCGACGATGAACGAGTAGAAGCCGGTCACCGCCAGACCCGGGCGGGCCAGCGGCAGCACCAGCCGCCAGAACACGCCGAGCGGTGAGAGCCCGTCGACCCGCCCGGCCTCGTCGATGTCGGCCGGGATGCCGTCGAAGTAGCCCTTGAGCATGAACGTGCAGAACGGGATCGCGGTGCTGCAGTAGACCAGCACCAATCCCAGCGCGCTGCCCTGCAACCCCAGCTTGAGCAGGATGTTGTACAGCGGCACGATCAGCACCGCGAACGGGAACATCTGCACGACCAGGAACGACAGCAGCAGCCAGTGCCTGCCGGGGAACCGGAACCGGCTCAGCGCGTAGGCGGTGGTCGCCGCCAGCAGCACGCCGAGCACGGTGGTCAGCGCCGCGATCAGCACCGAGTTGCCGAACCACGCCAGGAACGAGCCCTTCGCGCCGCTGAGCACGTCGGTGTAGTTGTCCAGGCTGGAGTCGTTGAACAGCGACGGCGTCGCCTCGATCGCCTTCGCGTCCGGCTTGAACGACACCACCACGACCCAGAACACCGGGAACACCGCGATCAGCGACGCGATGATCAGCGCGCCGTGCAACCCGATGCTCGCCGGGGTCGAGCGCCGGCCCCGGCCGCGCGGTCGCGCGGCGGCCGACGACGCCCGAAGGGACGCTGCGTCGATGCTCATCACAGCACCTCTCCCTGCCGCGCCATCGCGCGGCGGTAGATCGCGGCGAAGACCAGCAGCACCGACAGGATCAGCACGCCGTAGGTGGAGGCGATGGCGTAATCCCTGGTGGCGCCGGAGAAGAACCGCTCGAAGGCGTAGGTCACCAGAATCCGGGTGTGCGGGTTGTTGCCGGTGATCAGGTAGATGACCGGGAACATGTTGAACGTCCAGATCACCCCGAGCAGCACCACGCTGCTCGACACCGGGCGCAGGCCGGGCATCGTCACGTTGACGAACCGCTGCCAGGGCGTGGCCCCGTCCATCTCGGCGGCCTCGTAGAGGTCCGACGGGATGGCCTGCAGCCCGCCGAGCAGGGCGACCATCATGAACGGCACGCCCAGCCACACGTTGACCACGATCACCGACACCAGCGCCAGGTCCGACTGCCCGAGCCACACCTGACCGGGCAGCCCCAGGGCCTCCAGCACCCAGTTGAGCAGGCCGTAGTCGGCGTTGAGCAGGTACCGCCAGGCGAAGGCGCTGATGAACACCGGCACCGCCCACGGCAGGATCAGCAGAACCCGGTACACCCCGCGCCCGCGCATCCGCCGGTTGAGCAGCATCGCCAGGCCCAGGCCGATGCCGTAGTGGCAGACCACGCACGCGAAGGTCCAGATCACGGTGCGCACCAGCGTCGCCCAGAACGAGCCGAACGCCGCCGAGCCGGACAGCACGTTGAGGTAGTTGTCCCACCCGACGAAGGAGTAGCGCGCCTCGCGGTCCAGGACCGGGTTGGCGATGTTGGTGTCGTTGATGTCGGTGAACCCGAAGTACACGCCCTGCAGCAGCGGCAGCACGACCAGCAGCGCGAGGACCGCGACCACCGGCAGCACCATCGCGTAGCCGAACCAGTACCGGGCGAGGAAGTTCCGCATGATCAGCGCTTCGCGTAGTCGGTGAGGATCGTGGTCTGGTAGGTCTGCGCCAGCTCGTCCAGCGCGGCCTGGGTCTGCTTGCGGCCGGACAGGACGTCGCCGTAGGCGGTCTGCAGCGGCTCCAGCAGTTCGCTGTTCTGCGGGATCCAGGCGCGGCTGTGCGTGGTCGCGGCCAGCGGGCGGAACGCGGTGACGATCGGGTTGGCCGCCACCGCCGGGTCGTCGTAGGCGGACTTGCGGGTGGGCAGCAGACCCAGCTCCGCGGCGACCTTCGCCTGGCTGGCGGTGCTGCTCATGCAGGCGACGAACTTCTGCGAGGCCTCGGTGGCGTCGCTGCCCTGCCGGATCACGTAGTCGTGGCCGCCCACCGGCGACGGGGTCGCCGAGCCGGGAACCGGTGCGATGCCCAGGTTGGCGGGGTCGGCGAACTCCGGGGAGGCGGTGAACTCCGAGACCGCCCACGGGCCGTCGATGACCATGGCCGTCTCGCCGGTGGTGAACGCGGTCTTCATGCTGGTGTAGGAGTTGGGCTGGTCGAGCGAGGTGCGGGCGGCCTTGGCGTCGAGCAGGTCCTTGGCGACCTGCACGCCGCGCACGGTCTCCGGGGAGTTGACGGTGATCATCCGCGCGTCGGAGTTCACCAGGTCACCGCCGTGGGTGTAGATGAACGGCAGCGCGTAGTACTCGTCGTTGTTGAGGAACAGCGCGTTCTCGCCGCCCAGCTTCGGGGCGATGGCCTTCAGCTCGTCCCAGGTCTGCGGTGGTCTCACCCCTGCGGCGTCGAGCTTGCGCTTGTTGTAGAACAGCGCGAGCGCGTCGGTGACCTGCGGGACTGCGTAGGTCTTGCCCTCGAACCTGGTGGATTCCAGCGTGTTCGGCAGGAAGTCGTCGGTGCCTGCGGTCAGCGGCGTGCCGGAGAGGTCCTGGATGAGGCCGGCCTGCGCGAGCTGCGAAACCCAGCCGACGTCGGCGCGCAGCACGTCCGGGCCCTGCCCGCCTTGCGCCGCGGTCTTGTAGTTGTTCAGCGCCTGGTCGAAGGCCACCGTCTCCACTCGCACCTGGTAGCCGCCGGTGCGGCCGCACTCCTGGGCGAGTTCGCTGAACACCGCGCTTTCCGCCGAACCGCTGGTGTCCCAGTACACGACCTGGTTCGCGTCGCCTGCCGAACCGCCGCACCCGGTGAGGGTGAGGGCTCCGACCAGGCCCAGGGCAGCGGTGACCGTGGCCTTGGGTCTCATTTCCAGACCTCCCGTTGTGCAAATTTTTGCAACCGACTGGCGTTTGATTGCATACCCAGAATGTGATGCCCGTCAAGATGTTCGAGCAGAAATGGACAGATTCCGGCAATCGGCAATGGAGCTTCATTGCAAATTATTGCTACGCCGTGCAGTATCGTGTCGAGAACCATCGGAGTGGGAGGAGTTCGGCGTTGGCGGGTCTGGCCGAGATCGCGGAAGCGGCCGGGGTGAGCGTGTCCACGGTGAGCCGCGTGCTCAACCGCAAGTCCGGCATCGCCGAGGAGACCCGGCAGCGCGTGCTCGACGTGCTCAACCAGCTGCCGCACACCGCCCGGGGCGTCGGCGCCCTGCGGCGCACGGGAGTGATCGGCCTGCTGGTGCCGGAGCTGTCCAACCCGGTGTTCCCCGCCTTCGCCGAAGCGCTGGAAAGCCGTGCCTCGCAAGCGGGTTACGCCTCGCTGCTGTGCAACACGCGCGCAGCGATGAGCGAGCGGGAATACGTCCAGATGCTCCAGGCGCGCGGCGTCGAGGGCATGATCTTCGTGTCGCCGGAGATCGCCAACCCCGACAACGACGACCGCCGGACCCGCGGCTACTACGAGAAGCTGGCGCGCGAGGGCGTCCGGATGGTGTTCGTCAACGGCGGCACCCCGAGCCTGGACGTCCCCGACATCACCGTCGACGAGCACCTGGCCGGCCACACCGCCGCCCGGCACCTGCTGGAGCTGGGGCATCGCCGCATCGGCTTCGTCAGCGGGCCGTCGCGCGCGCTGCCGTCCCGGCTCAAGCGCGCGGGCTGGGCCGCGGCCCTGGAGGAAGCCGGCGTCGAACCGGCCGCCGAACTCGTCGCGCACGGCCCGTTCTCCGCCGAAGGCGGTGCCGAGGCGATGTCCCGGCTGCTCGACGGTCCGCAGCCCACGGCGGTGCTGTGCTCGTCGGACGTGATGGCGCTGGGTGCGATGGGGGAGGCCAAGCGGCGCGGGCTGAGCACGCCGGAGGACATCTCGGTGGTCGGCTTCGACGACATCCCGCTGGCCGCCTACTGCCAGCCGGCGCTGACGACCCTGGCCCAGCCCATCCGCGACATGGCCGCCGCGGCCGTCGACGAGCTCTTGCGGCAGCTCGACCCCGACGGCGACGAGCGCGGCTCGACCAGCTTCAGCCGCATGTTCCGGCCCAGCCTGATCGTCCGGGAGTCCACTCGGGAGCGTTGACGCAGGTCGAACTGCGCGTGATCGAAGTCCTGCCCGGTCGGTTCAGACCAGAACTGCCCGCACTTCGGAAAGGGAGCAGCATGTCTTGGTGGCGTGACGCCGTGGTGTACCAGATCTACGTGCGCAGCTTCGCCGATGGCGACGGCGACGGGATCGGCGACCTCGCGGGAGTGCGGGAGCGGCTGCCGCACCTCGTGGAGCTGGGCGTCGACGCGATCTGGCTGACCCCGTTCTACCCCTCGCCGATGGCCGACGGCGGCTACGACGTCGCCGACTACTGCGGCGTCGACCCGCTCTTCGGCGACCTCGACGACTTCGACGCACTGCTCGCCCAGGCCCACGACACCGGTCTGCGCGTGCTGGTCGACGTCGTCCCGAACCACACCTCCGACCAGCACGCGTGGTTCGCCGAAGCCCTGGCCGCCGAGCCGGGTTCGGCCGAACGCGACCGCTACCTGTTCCGCGAGGGACGCGGCGACGAGCCGCCGAACGACTGGGAATCGATCTTCGGCGGCCCGGCCTGGACCCGGCTGCCCGACGGGCAGTGGTACCTGCACCTGTTCGCGCCCGAACAGCCGGACCTCAACTGGCGGAACCCGCAGGTGCGCGCGGACTTCCGCAAGGTGCTCAAGTTCTGGCTGGACCGCGGGGTCGACGGGTTCCGCATCGACGTCGCGCACGGCATGATCAAGCACCCCGACCTGCCCGACACCGGTCTCAGCGAGCAGATCTCCCTGCTGGGGAAGGGAGAGCTGCCGTACTTCGACCAGGACGAGGTGCACGAGATCTACCGCGATTGGCGCGCGCTGTTCGACTCCTACTCCGGCGGGCGGATCGGCGTCGCTGAAGCCTGGGCGTCCACCCAGGAGCGGCTGGCCCGCTACGTCCGGCCCGACGAGCTGCACCAGGCGTTCAACTTCGCGCTGCTGGAGGCGCCCTGGTCGGCGGAGGAGTTCGGCAAGGTCGTCACCGAATCCCTGGCCACCACCGCTCAAGTCGGTGCGACCACCACGTGGGTGCTGGGCAACCACGACGTCCAGCGCCCGGTGACCCGCTACGGCGACAGCGAGCTCGGCCTGTCGCGCGCCCGCGCGGCGGCGCTGCTCAGCTTCGCCCTGCCCGGCTCGGTTTACGTCCACCAGGGCGAGGAGCTGGGACTGCGCGAGGTGCTGGACCTGCCCGACGAGGTCCGCCAGGACCCGATCTGGACTCGGTCCGGCGGCACCGACGTCGGCCGCGACGGCTGCCGCGTGCCGTTGCCGTGGTCCGGTGACGAGCCGCCGTTCGGCTTCGGTCCCGGCGGGAGCTGGCTCCCCGCGCCGGGGGAGTGGGCGTCGTCCACGGTGGAGGCCCAGCGCGCCACCCCGGGTTCGGTGCTGCGGCTCTACCGCTCGGCGCTGGCGCTGCGCCGCGAACTGGCCGTCCTCGGCGACGGGGAGCTGTCCTGGTTGGACGCTCCGGAGCAGGTGCTGGCGTTCGCCCGCGAGCCGGGTTTCGCGTGCGCCACCAACTTCGGCGAGACCTCGGTCAGCCTCGACCTCCCCGGTGACCTGCTGCTCCGCAGCGACGGCGCCGAGATCTGGACGGGAGAGCTGCCGCCGTCCACGACCGTCTGGCTCGTGGAAGGGAAGAAGTAACCAAGAATCGTCCTAGTGGGTCTATTTCTGCCCGAATGACCGTGGTCGCATGTGAGTCACCAACGACACGGAGGTGACTCGCATGATGCGACGATTAGCAACGACCATGGCAGCGGCGGCGCTGTCCGCCGTCGCCGTGGTCGGTTCCCAGGCGCCGGCGTCCGCCGCGCCGAACTTCCAGGTGCCCTTCAAGTGCGGCGTCGAGGTCACGGCCGCCACCTTCAGCGGGCACAGCCCGGCCAACTCGGTCGACTTCCAGCGCGAGGGCATCACCGGCATGGCCGTCCTCGCTTCCGCCGGAGGCACCGTGACCAGGTCGGAGAACGAGGGCGACACCAGCTACGGCCGCTGGATCGAACTCGACCACGGCAACGGCTGGCGCACCCGCTACGCCCACCTGTCCAGCCAGGCCGTCTCGGTCGGCGACGAGGTGTCGGCAGGCGGCAAGCTCGGCGAGGCCGGCGCCACCGGCGGAGTCACCGGCCCCCACCTGCACTACGAGCAGATCCTCGACGGCGCCGACCGCAAGGTCGTCCTCAACGGCGAAGCCGTCCCGTACTACGACCACACCCCCTTCACCAGCAAGAACAACTGCTGACGCCCCTGGGGGCATGAAAACGGCCGGTCCACCTCCAGCGAGGCGGACCGGCCGTTGTGCGGGTGCGTGGTCAGAGGCGCACGGGGTAGTGCGGCTCCGGGACCTCGGGGGAGAGGCGGCCTTCGATGAAGATGGCGTGCCAGAGCATGAAGACCAGCAGGGCCCAGAGGCGGCGGCTGTGGTCGAGGACGCCGGAGCGGTGCTCCTCCAGCAGCTGCAGGATCGCGCGGCGGTCCAGCAGGTGATCGGTCTGGGACTGCTGGATGATGTTGCGCGCCCAGTCGTGCATCTCGTCCTTGAGCCAGAGCCGGATCGGCACCGGGAAGCCGAGCTTGCGCCGGTTGAGCACGTGCGCCGGGACGACCTGGTACAGCGCCTGGCGCAGCGCGTACTTGGTGGTCTCGCTGGTGATCTTCTGCTCCAGCGGCACCGTGCTGGCCACCCGGAAGACCTCGTTGTCGAGGAACGGGACCCGCAGCTCCAGCGAGTTGGCCATGGTCACCTTGTCGGCCTTGACCAGGATGTCGCCGCGCAGCCACGTGAACAGGTCCACGTGCTGCATCCGCGTCACCGGGTCCCAGTCCTTCGACAGGCTGTACGGGCCGCCGGTGACGTCCTTGTGCGACACGCCCGGGTCGAAGGCGCGCATGATGTTGCGCAGCTGGTCGTCCCGGAAGATGCGCGCGTTGCCGTAGTAGCGCTCCTCCAGGTCCAGCGAACCGCGGCGCAGCAGGTCCTTGCCGCGCACGCCCTCCGGGATGTGGCTGGAGACCTTGCCCATCGCCTTGCGCAGCGCGCCCGGCACCTTCTCGAACGGCGCCAGCGACAGCGGCTCGCGGTAGATCGTGTAGCCGCCGAACAGCTCGTCGGCGCCCTCACCGGAGAGCACCACCTTCACGTGCTGCCGGGCCTCGCGGGCGATGAACCACAGCGGGACCAGCGCCGGGTCGGCCACCGGGTCGTCGAGGTACCAGATGATCAGCGGCAGCGCCTCCATCATCTCCTCGGCGGAGACGGTGCGGACCACGTGCTTGACGCCGATCGCCGCGGCCGACTCGGCGGCCACGTCCACCTCCGAGTAGCCCTGCCGCTCGAAACCGGTGGTGAAGGTGATCAGGTTCGGGTTGTGCTCCTTGGCCAGCGCTGCGATCGCCGTGGAGTCGATGCCGCCCGACAGGAACGAGCCGACCGTCACGTCCGCGCGCATGTGCTTGGCGACCGAGTCGCGCATCACATCGACGATCTCGTTCTGCAGCCGTCGCACGTCGGCGTCGGTGTTGGCCGGGCGCGGCCGGAAGTTCGGCTGGAAGTACCGCTCGGTCACCAGCTGCCCGCCCGGCGAGACGGTGAACGAGGTCCCCGACTCGATGCGGCGGATCTGCCGGTGCAGCGACTCGGGCTCCGGCACGTACTGGAGCACGAAGTAGTGCTGCAGCGCCTTGTGGTCGAGCTCCTCGCCGATCTTGAGCGTGTTGGCCAGGCTGAGCAGGCTCTTCTTCTCGCTGGCGAAGGCCGTGCCGCCGGGACCGGTGGCGTAGAACAGCGGCTTGATGCCGAACGGGTCGCGCGCGCCGTAGACCACCTTGCGCTCGCTGTCCCAGATCATGAACGCGAACATGCCGCGCAGCCGGCCGACCGAGTGCGGGCCCATGTAGTGGTAGGCGGCGACGATGACCTCGGTGTCGCCGTCGGTGGCGAAGCGGGCGCCGTACTGCTCGATGAGCTCGGCGCGCAGCTCGAGGTAGTTGTAGATCTCACCGTTGAACGTGATGGTGTAGCGCCGCGGGTTCTCCGGCGGACCCCAGGTCAACGGCTGGTGGGAGTGCTCAAGGTCGATGATGGACAGCCGGTTGAAGCCGAGGACGACCTCACCGCCCTGCCACGTGTCGCTCTCGTCCGGTCCCCGGTGTCGTTGACAGGGCAGCGCGTTGGCCACGGCGTTCACGCTGTAACCGGCAGATTCTTCAGTGGGACAGATGAGTCCAAGCAGGCCGCACACGCGTCTCGTGCACCTCTCCGAGTCGGGGGGAAAAGGCTGGCTCCAGTATGCAGAACCTCAGCCCGCGCGCTGCACGCGCGTGGTGTGGAGCGTTCTGGGTCGTCCTGCTCGGCGGCGCGGGTGGGGGAACCTGAGCGGCTCCGTGGACTCCGCGCGCCACTCCTTGAGTATGTCGATACGCGGCGTCGCGGCGTGCTCGCCACGAAGCCGCTGAAGAACCCCCGGCGGTGCAGGCTGCTCAGGTGGTCACCCGAAGGAGAAAGTGGCTCCGCCACTTCGAGACGAGCACTGCGCGAGCGATCGACGCCCCCGGAGCAGTATCGCGGCTACACCTGGGCTAGGCTCTGCCCAGGATTCCGGCGGCGGATCTGCGGTTGCCTGCGGGCGAACGGGGATCGACCAAGCCGCTTCGGTGAGTTTTGCACGAGGAGGCGTCGCGCAGTGGGCCTGAAGGAGGGGACCCGAGTGCCACGGCTGGTCAAGGTCGCTGGTCTGATCGGCCTGGTTGGTGTCGCGGCCACTGGCTGCACGACCGACGAGGTCCTGCGGTTCGGATGGCCAGAGGGTGTCACCCCGCAGGCCGAGGCGATGCGGAACCTGTGGACCTGGTCGGTGATCGCAGCACTCGCGGTCGGTGTGTTGGTGTGGGGACTGATCTTCTGGTCGGTCGCTTTCCACCGCAAGAAGAAGAACGACGAGGAACTGCCGCGTCAGTTCCAGTACAACCTGCCGCTCGAGCTCATCTACACGGCGATTCCGTTCGTGCTGGTGGTCGTGCTGTTCTACTTCACGGCGGTCACGCAGAACACGGTTCTGGCCAAGCCGGCGAAGCCGGACCAGACCGTGAACGTGATCTCGTTCCAGTGGAACTGGGAGTTCAACTACCCCGGTTACAAGACGCCGGACGGGCAGCCGGTGCGCACCGTCGGCAGCAGCAGCGAGATCCCGCTTCTGGTCGTGCCGGTCGGGCAGCGCGTCGAGTACCACATCAGCTCCACCGATGTGATCCACTCGTTCTTCGTCCCGGAGTGGCACTTCAAGCGGGACACCTTCCCGTACCCGGAGAAGAACAACCAGGACAACGTCTTCCAGAACACCGTTGAGCGGGAAGGCTCGTTCGTGGGCCGGTGCGCCGAGCTGTGCGGCACCTACCACGCGATGATGAACTTCGAGGTCCGGGCGCTTTCGCCGGACAAGTTCGACCGGTACATGCAGCTGCGCACCCAGGTGAACCCGCAGACCGGGCAGACCTACACCGCTGCCGAGGCCCTCGGCGCGATGAACTGCGGTGAGCTGTGCACGCCGCACGCGGTGACCGGTGTTCCGTTCAACACCGACCGCACCGGTGGCGTGCCCTCCGGCATCGGGACGAACAGCTAGGGGTGCCCTCGACAGGGCGTACGGCGTGAGAGCGAGGACTCCATGAAGGTCGAATCGAAGATCTTCAACATCATCACCGTTTTCTTCTTCCTGTCCGCAGTCGTCTACGGCGTCTGGGCCAAGGAGCCGGTGGGCACCGTGGCGCTGGTCCTGGTCGGCGGTCTGTCCTTGATCATCGGCAGCTACTTCTCCTTCGTGGCTCGCCGGATCGAGGAGCGTCCCGAGGACAACCCGGACGCGGAGATCAGCGACGGTGCTGGTGAGCTGGGCTTCTTCAGCCCGGGCAGCTACTGGCCGGTCGGCCTGGCCGCCGGTGCGGCGTTCGCGGGCATCGCCCTGGCGTTCTTCCACGTCTGGATGATCGTGCTCGCGGTCGGCTTCCTGCTGATCATGGTCGCCGGGCTGGTGTTCGAGTACCACACCGGTCAGAGCAGCCACTGACGCAAGAGAACGTGAAAGGCCCCTCGGTCGCGACCGAGGGGCCTTTTCGCATCTAGGATCTCGTTCGACGAACAACCACGCAGCAGGAGGTTCTCCCTCGTGATCACGGCCATCGTGCTGATCCAGACCGCCGCCGACCGCCTCGCCGAAGCGGCTCAGGAGATCGCCGACATCGACGGCGTCGACGAGGTCTACTCCTGCGCCGGTGATGTCGACCTGATCGCGATGCTCCGCGTCGCCAAGCACGAGCACCTCGCGGACATCGTCCCCGGCAAGATCAACAAGGTCGCCGGTGTCCAGGACACCGACACCCACATCGCCTTCCGCTCCTACTCCCGCAGGGACACAGAAGCAGCCTTCTCCATCGGTCTCGAAGAGGAGTAGCGGATTGATCCTTCGGCGTAGCGGTGCGGGTGGCGGAACCTGACACGCCTTCTGGCTCCGGGATCCGCGACTTGAGTATGTCGATACGCGGCGCTGCGGCTGTCCTCCCCAGAAGACGTGTCAGAACCCGCGGCGGTGCCGGTTGCTCAGGTGGTGAAAGAGAAAGCACCTCCGGTGCTTGCCTGACGGTGTTGTGGCCGTGGTTCCCCCACCCGCACCGCTGAGCAAGGCGAGCAGCTGTTGTTCCTTCAGCGGAGTTCTGCGCAGAGGGTTGTCCAGCGGTCCAGGAGGGCCGCTGCGGCGCCTGAGTCGATGGCTTCGGCCACTCGGGTCAGGCCGGCCTCGAACTGCGTCCGCAGGTCCGTTCCGGGGCCGTCGTAGGCGACGCAGGCTCCGGCCGCGTTGAGCAGGACCGCGTCGCGGACCGGGCCGGTGGCGCCTGCCAGGAGATCGCGGACGACCTCGGCGTTGTCCTTCGCGTCCCCGCCCTGCAGATCTTCCGGGCGGCTGCGGGCGATGCCGAAGTCCTGCGGGTCCAGCGCGTCCTCGCGGACCATGCCGTCGTTGACCACCCAGAGCGTGCTCGCGGCCGTGGTGGTGATCTCGTCCATGCCGTCGTCGCCGCGCACCACCAGCGCCGCGTTGCCGCGCGCGGCGAAGACCTCGGCGACCACCGGCGCCATCCGGCGGTCCGCGCAGCCGATCAGGCCTGCGGCCGGTCGGGCCGGGTTGGTCAGCGGGCCCAGCACGTTGAACGCGGTCGGGATGCCGATCTCGCGCCGCGGGGCTCCGGCGTGCTTGAACGCGGGGTGGAACACCGGCGCGAAGCAGAAGCCGATGCCGACCTCCTCCACGCAGCGCGCCACGGCGGTCGGCGGCAGGTCGATCGCCACGCCGAGCTCTTCGAGCACGTCGGCCGTGCCGCACTTCGACGAGGCCGCGCGGTTGCCGTGCTTGACCACGGTCACCCCGGACGCTGCCAGCACGATCGAGGCCATGGTGGAGATGTTCACGCTACCGCTGCGGTCACCGCCGGTGCCGACGATGTCCACCGCGCGCTGGGTGATGTCCAGCGTGCGGGCGTGCTGGAGCATCGCGTCGGCCATCCCGCGCACCTCGGCGGACGTCTCGCCCTTGGCCCGCAGCGCCACCACGAAGCCCGCCACCTGGGCCGGTGTCGCCTCGCCCGACATGATCAGGTCCATGGCCCAGGCGGTGTCCTCCGCGGACAGGTCCGTACCCGCGACCAGGCTGCCCAGCAGCCCTGCCCAACTTCCCGCCATGGTTCCCACGATCTACTCCGTCGGTTCGGCTGTCCAAGGAAAACTATCGTGCCGCCGCGCACGCCTCCTGATCTGCCCGATATGGCATGGATCGCAGGCACCGACCGGATCTCAGCGGAAACCGGAACGCGGAATTCCGTTGAGGCCCGGTCGGTGCCTGCGCAGACCGAGTCGCCCTCGCGGGCGAGGCGAGGATCAGGCCGGGACGGGCTTGCCCTGGGTGCGCAGGACCTCAGCGACGGTCTCGGCGGAGGCCAGCGGGTCCAGCGGGTGCACCAGGACCGCGTCCGCCTGCGACCAGGTGGCGAGCCATCGGTCGTCCTTGCGGCGGACCGCCACGACCACCGGCGGGCACTGGGTGATCTCGTTCTTGAGCTGCCGGGACACGCCCATGCCGCCGGTCGGCTGCGCTTCGCCGTCGAGGATCAGCAGGTCGACCTTGCCCGCGTCGACCTCGCTGAGGACGTCGGCGACGGTGCTCGCCTCGGTGTAGTGCAGCCGGTCCAGATCGGGTGCCGGGCGTCGCCCGACGGCGTTGATGATCGCCTCCCGGACCTCGGCGCGGTGGCTGAACACGAGAACGTTCGTTGTTGCGGTGCTCATCACTGGCTCCTCGGCGAGCTTGCGGACACCCGCACCCGATCTGCGCAGCACGGGGCATGAACAGGTCCGAATGCTAGCTGCCCGAGCGGGTGTGACAGTAGCCACCCGGCCGGATTCGATCATTACGGCCCCGGCTGCAGGGCGTCCCAGCCGAAGGTCTCGCCGCCGTGCCGTTGCGCCAGACCGGCCATCCGGGAGGTCTCCTGTGAGCAATGCAACGCATCCAATCGCTGCACACGGAGCGCTACCAACGGGGTCAAACCGGACACGCTGAGGTCATCTCCGCGGCCTCCGGGGCGCAAGGTCCACTCATCCGAGGCCAGCAAGGCCCTCGCGGTGTCGACCACGTCACCGGGAAGTGCCAGGTGGTGGCGCAGCACCGCAGGATCGTCCGGGTTCCAGTGGGTAGCCCTGGCCAGTGCCGTCGACGCGGCCTCGGCGTCGTCGTAGGACCACACCACCACCTGCAGTCCGGGGTCATCGATGCTGATCACGGGCTTGTCGCGGTCGGTCCGGCGGAGTCCCAGCGCGGTCAGAGCGGACCGAAGAGCTTTCACGTTGAGTTACCTCCAGATCGCAATCCGATCACCTCGCAGTCGTAGGGGAGGACCCGAGGGCGCGAGGGGAAAAGCTGCAAGACATAATGCGTCGCGTGACAACGGCAGCGCCCTCAATCAGTCAACGCGTGCACTCGCTGAACCGACCCAACATGGTCAGCGTCGGCACCATCGTTTGGTTGGCCAGCGAGCTGATGTTCTTCGCTGGACTCTTCGCCATGTTCTTCACGGTGAAGGCGCAGAACGAGGGCGCGTGGCCACCACCGCCCACTCACCTGAACCTCCCGTATGCCCTCCCGTTCACGGTCATCCTGGTGGCGTCGTCGTTCACCTGCCAGTGGGGCGTGTTCGCGGCGGAGCGGGGTGACGTCTTCGGTCTCCGCCGGTGGTACGTGATCACGCTGATCATGGGCACGGTCTTCGTGCTCGGGCAGGCCGGTGAGTACTTCCAGTTGGTCACCGAGCACGCGACCACGATCGCGTCGTCGGCCTACGGAACGGTCTTCTACATGACGACCGGCTTCCACGGGCTGCACGTCATCGGCGGACTGGTCGCGTTCGTCTTCCTGATCATCCGGACGAAGCTCAGCAAGTTCACGCCGGCTCAAGCCATCGCAGCGATCGTCGTGTCGTACTACTGGCACTTCGTGGACATCGTGTGGATCGGCCTCTTCGCCGTGATCTACCTCGTCCCGTGATCGCTCCTCCAGCGAGGAACCTCGATCGCCTGGCACGAACGAGGCCGAAACGAACACCCCGAACCGGACAGCAAGGGTTGCCGCACTCATGACCACCACTAAGAAACGGAACCGCGCGGGCTCGAAGCTCAAGCGGCGGATCTCCGGTGTACTGGCGCTGGGCATTGCGTTGGTGGGTGCCGGTGGGCTGTACACCGTCCTGACTCCCGAGCCGCAGACCGCGCACGCCGCAGCGGACCCGGCATTGGTGAGGCAGGGCGAGCAGCTCTACAACAACGCCTGCATCAGCTGCCACGGATCCAACCTGCAGGGCGTGCAGGACCGTGGACCCAGCCTGACGGGCGTCGGCGAAGCCGCAGTGCACTTCCAGGTCTCCACCGGCCGCATGCCGATGGTCCGCCAGGAAGCTCAGGCGATGCGCAAGCCGCCGAAGTTCACCCCGGAGGAGATCGACGCGCTGGGCGCGTACGTGCAGACCTACGGCGGTGGGCCGGCGGCCCAGAAGCAGTCCGGTCAGGCGCTGCAGGGCGGCGACCCCTCGCGCGGTGGCGAGCTCTACCGCCTGAACTGCTCGTCCTGCCACAACTTCACCGGACGAGGCATCGCGATGTCCTCCGGCAAGTTCGCGCCGAACCTGGACCAGGCGACGGAGCAGGACATCTACCACGCGATGCTCACCGGGCCGCAGAACATGCCCAAGTTCTCGGACCGGCAGCTCACGCCGGAAGAGAAGAAAGACATCATCGCCTACGTCAAGTCCGTCACCAACGGCAACAACAACCCGGGCGGCAACTCCCTCGGCGGCTACGGCCCCGGACCGGAAACGGTGATCGCCTGGGTCGTCGGACTCGGAGCGCTGATCGGCCTCACCCTGTGGATCGGAGCCAGGGCATGAGTGAGCAAGAGAACAAGGACTACACCGAGGCCGAGCTGGCGGAGATGAGCCGCGACGAGAAGATGCGGCTCGGCCTGGCGCTCGACGACGTCGAGCTGGTCGAGTACCGGGACAACTTCCCGGTCAGCGGGACCCGCGCCGAGCGACGTGCCGAGCGCAACGTCGCCGCCTGGTTCGTGCTGGCCGGCCTGTCCGCGCTGGCCTTCATCGCGGTGTTCATCTTCTGGCCGTGGGGCTACCAGCCCTCGACCGATCCGACCGCGCACTTCATCTACTCGCTGTACAACCCGCTGATCGGCTTCTTCCTCGGCCTGTCGATCCTGGCCGTGGGCATCGGCGTCGTGCAGTACCAGAAGAAGTTCATCCCGCACGAGGTCGCGGTGCAGCAGCGCCACGACGGTCACGGGTCCAGCGAGGTCGACCGGCAGACGACGGCCGCGATCCTGGCCGACGCCGGCAACCGCAGCGGGATCGCCCGCCGCAAGATGATCACGCGCACCGCGGGCTTCGGCCTGGGTGCCTTCGGCCTCGGCGCCGGCGTGTTCGCACTCGGCGGCATGGTGCGCAACCCCTGGGCCGAAGAGGGCCAGGAGTCGCTGCTGCACACCGGCTGGATGCCGGAGCACCCCGGCGAGAAGATCTACCTGCGTCGCGACACCGGCAACCCGCACGACGTCTCGTTGCTGCGGCCCGAGGACATCGACGCCGGTGGCTTCGAGACCGTCTTCCCGTTCCGGGAAGCCTGGCGGCACGACGAGCACGAGCTGATCACCTCGATGCGCAAGGGCGACGCGCCGGTCATGCTGATCCGGCTCCGCCCCGGCAGCAAGCCGGTCAAGCGCAAGGGGCAGGAAGACTTCAACTACGGCGACTACTACGCCTACTCGAAGATCTGCACCCACCTGGGCTGCCCGACGTCGCTGTTCGAGCAGCAGACCGGCCGCCTGCTCTGCCCGTGCCACCAGTCGCAGTTCGACGTGGTCAACACCTATGCGAAGCCGGTGTTCGGCCCGGCCACGCGTGCCCTGCCCCAGCTGCCGATCACGGTGGACGAGGACGGCTACTTCGTGGCGAAAGGCGACTTCATCGAGCCCGTCGGTCCGGCGTACTGGGAGCGTAAGTCATGAGTTCGATCACCACGCCCACGAAGGGAGAGAGCAAGCTGTACGGCAAAGTCGCGCACGCGGCCGACGAGCTGGACACGCGCTACCGCTTGGCTCCCGGCATGCGGCGGCAGCTGAACAAGGTCTTCCCGACGCACTGGTCGTTCCTGCTCGGCGAGATCGCGCTCTACACGTTCATCCTGCTGCTGATCACGGGCACGTACCTGGCCTTCTTCTTCGACCCCTCCATGCAGGAGGTCGAGTACCAGGGCCTGTACACCAACCTGCGCGGCGTGGAGATGTCGCGGGCGTTCGAGAGCACGCTGAACATCTCCTTCGAGGTTCGCGGCGGTCTGTTCGCCCGTCAGCTGCACCACTGGGCGGCGCTGCTGTTCATGGCGTCGATGGTGGCGCACATGCTGCGCATCTTCTTCACCGGTGCGTTCCGGCGCCCGCGTGAGACGAACTGGATGATCGGCGTCACGCTGTTCATCCTCGGCATGTTCGAGGGCTTCACCGGCTACTCGCTGCCGGACGACCTGCTGTCCGGCACCGGTGTCCGCATCGCCTCCGGCATCACCATGTCGGTCCCGGTGCTCGGCACCTGGGTGCACTGGATCCTGTTCGGCGCCGAGTTCCCCGGCACCGACCTGATCCCGCGGTTCTACCTGTTCCACGTGTTCCTGCTGCCGGGTCTGATCCTGGGTCTGGTCGCGGCGCACCTGGCGCTGGTCTGGTACCAGAAGCACACCCAGTTCCCGGGCGTGAAGCGCACCGAGAGCAACGTGGTCGGCGTCCGGATCATGCCGGTGTTCGCGGTCAAGGCCGGTGCCTTCTTCGCGATGGTCGTCGGCGTCTGCGCGATCATGGCCGGTGTCTTCCAGATCAACCCGATCTGGAACCTGGGCCCGTACATCGCCTCGCAGATCTCCGCCGCGTCGCAGCCCGACTGGTACATGATCTGGACGGACGGTTCGTCGCGTCTGTGGCCGGCCTGGGAGGTCTACCTGGGACCGTTCATTATCCCGGCGCCGTTCTTCCCGACCGCGCTGTTCATGGGCATGATCTTCACGGCGGCGATCATGTACCCGGCCATCGAGCGCAAGCTCAGCGGCGACAACGCGCACCACAACCTGCTGCAGCGTCCGCGCGACAACCCGGTACGCACCTCGCTGGGTGCCATGGCGCTGACGTTCTTCATGGTGCTGATGATCTCCGGTACCAACGACATCATCGCCTTCGAGTTCAACATCTCGCTGAACGCGATGACCTGGGCCGGCCGCATCGGCCTGCTGGTGGCGCCGCCGATCGCCTACTGGATCACCTACCGGATGTGCCTGGGTCTCCAGCACAGCGACCGGGAGGTGCTCGACCACGGCGTCGAGACCGGCATCATCAAGCGGCTCCCGCACGGTGAGTTCATCGAGGTCCACCAGCCGCTCGGCCCGGTGGACGACCACGGCCACCCGGAGGCGCTGCCCTACCAGGGCGCTCCGGTGCCGAAGAAGATGAACCAGCTGGGCGCCGCCGGTCACCCGGTCGAGGGCAGCCTGCTGAAGCCGGACCCGGTCGAGGAGACCGCCGCGCTGGAGCAGGCCCGTCACGACGACGCGGTCCGCGAAGCCGAGGAGCGCGCGCAGCTGACCGCCGGCAAGCCTTCGCAGCCGACGGAATAAGCACGAAGCCGAAATCGGCCCGGTACCCCGAGCGGGTGCCGGGCCGTTTCGCGTCTCCGGCGCGGGTTCGCGGCGGTCGGTAGCGTCCGGGCATGGCTACGTTGCAGGATCCGAAGGTTCGCGAGTTCCTCTCCCAGGGCACCCGGACCGGGTTGCTCGGTTTCACCGCCGCCGACGGCCGTCCGCTGGTCGCGCCGGTGTGGTTCGTCGTCGACGGCGACGTGCTGGTGTTCAACACCGGCAAGGACTCCGCCAAGGGCAGGTCCGTCCTCCGCGACCCCCGGTTGGCGCTGTGCGTCGACCTGCCCCACCCTCCGTACGCGTTCGTGCAGGTCCAGGGCACGGCGGAGGTGTCCGAGGATCCCCAGGACCTCGTCGACACCGCCACGATGATCGCGGCCCGCTACGTCGGACCGGACAAGGCCGAGGAGTTCGGCCGTCGCAACGGCGTCCCCGGCGAACTCGCGATCCGCATCCACCCCACCAAGATCAACGCGGCCTTCGACATGACGGCCTGACCCAGCTCAAACCCCGAATACCGCAGTAATCAGACCCCCAACAACGGCCGTTCTCCGCCCGACGAACCGGATTACGGCCGTAATCGGGACCCTGATTGCGGCGGTTTTCCGGGTGGTGGACGGATTGCCCGGTGATCGGCGTTCTGATCACCGGGGCGATCAGGGTGGGGTCAGTCGATGGCTGCGTAGGGGGTTCGGCCTGTGGTGGCCTTGTCGAGCCAGGTCCGCCAGGTGGCTGCTGCGCTCGCGGGCTCGGTCCAGGGCGTGGTGGTGCGGACCAGGCGGGTTCCGCCGGTGGTGAGCCAGCGGTAGATGACGCGGGTCTCGTCGGCGGTGGCGCCGTGGAGGGGACCTGGGCCGTCGAGCACCGTTTCCGCCGACGCCTGGAGCATGTCGACGACCGGCATCGGCGGGACGCCCCGGCGCGCGACCCCGGCGGAGGCGAGCCGGCCGTGGCGGATGACCGACAGGTGCCAGCCGCGCCGCCCGTCCGGGCGGGCCGCGACGAGTTCCGGGACCGAGGCGAGCGCGGACAGCCGCTGGCCGCGGTCCAGCGAGCGGACGAGATCGGCGAGCCGGTCGCGGTGGTTGGCAGCGTCCTCGAACCGCTCGGTGTCGGAGAGCCGCTGGAGCTCCTCGCGCAATCGCTCCAGCAGGTCTCCGCTGCGTCCGCGGATCACGTCCCGGATGGCGATGACCTCGGGCTCGTACTCCTCGGCGCTCTGCAGCCCGGCGCACGGGGCGCCGCACCGACCCAGCTCGTGCAGCGCGCACGGCCGGATCGGTTTGCGCGGTGAGAGGCGCTCGGTGCAGCGCCGGACGAACGTCGCCGACTGCAGGGCTTCTACGGCCGCGCTCGCGGCGTGCCGGGAACCGAAGGGCCCCAGCGCGTCCTCGCGCGGCGTGCGCACGATCGACAGCCTCGGGAACGCCTCGTCGGTGAGCACCACCCACCACGCGCGCTGCGGGAACTTGGAGCGCCGGTTGTAGCGGGGTTGGTGCGCCGAGAGCAGCCGCAGTTCCCGCACTTCGGCTTCCAGCGGGTGCGCGCACTCGACGTGGTCCACCCGGTCGGCGATGCCGACCATCTCCTTGACGCGGGCCCTGCGCTCGCCCGCGGTGAAGTACTGGCGCACGCGTCGCCTCAGGTCGGAGGCGGTGCCGACGTAGAGCACCTCGTCGTTGGGGCCGCGGAAGAGGTAGACGCCGGGGGAGTTGGGCAGCGAATCGGCCAGGCCGCGCTTGCGCTTCTGCTGGGGCGTGACGTCCGGGAGGTGCCCGAGCAGGTCCTCCAGGGTGCGCACGCCGAGCGGTCCGAGCCGTTCCAGCAGGGCGTGCAGCACGTCGACGGTGGCGCGGGCGTCGTCCAGCGCGCGGTGCACGGGTTCGGTGCGGGCGCCGAGGACGCGGGCCAGCGTGCCGAGCTTGTGGTTGGGCGTCTCGTCGCGGGTCAGGACCCGGCGAGCCAGCCGGACGGTGTCGACTACCTGCGGTTTCGGCCATTCCAGCCCGAGCTGTTCGCAGCCGGCCCGCAGGAATCCGAGGTCGAAGGGAGCGTTGTGCGCGACCAGCACCGCGCCGCGGCAGAACTCCAGGAACGCGGGCAGCACGCTGTCCCAGCGAGGTGCGTCGTGCACCATCGCCTCGGTGATGCCGGTGATCGACACGACGGCGGGCGGGATGCCGCGTTCGGGGTTGACCAGGGTTGCGAACTCGCCGAGCACTTCTCCGCCGCGCACCTTCACCGCGCCGATCTCGGTGACGGCGTCGCCCTGCCGGTCGCCACCGGTGGTCTCCAGGTCGACCACCACGAACGTCGCCTCCTGCAGCGGGATTTCCTCGCTGATGGCGATCTCGTCGAAGGTCAGTTGGCGGTGCGCGGACATCATCGGCACGCTACGTCCCACCACCGACACCGCCACGCGTGCGTGTGCGCGGAACGACGGCGATTAGCCTGTGGGAATGGCGACACCGAACTCGGGGCCGGACGGTCCCACTCCGGAGGAGTCCGCTGTGGACGGTTCCCAGCAGACTCCCGGTGCCGCGCCTGTCGATCCCGAGCACCTGCCTCCTCCGCTGCGCGCCCGGCTGGCCGACCTGGCCGCGGGCGCGCTCGACGAGATGCGCTCGACCGACGTGCCCGCCGCGCTGCGCCCGGTGGTGCGCTTCGCACCGGCCAAGCGCGCCAAGCTTGGTCAGCCCGCGCTGCTGAGCGCGCTGCGCGATTCCTCGGTGTTCCGCACCTCGGTGCTCGACTGGTGCCGCAACCACCGCCCGGGGGCGCTGTCGTTGCAGGACCCGGATCCGGTGGTCGTCGGTGCCGCGGCGGTGTTGCAGGGCGCCGCGATCGCCTCGCACTACGCGGAGTTGATCGGGTTCCGCACCGAGCAGGGGCAGTTGCGGGCAGAACGCGATTCGGCCCTGGCGAAGGTCGAGCGGCTGACCACCGAGGTCGACCGGCTCAAGGCGGAGCTCGCGCAGGCTCGCGAGTCGGCGGATCAGGCCGCGGGCAACGCGGAAGCCGACCGGCTGCGGAAGCGCCTGCGGGAGCAGGGCGTGCGGTTGCGGGAGGCCAAGGACGCCGCCGAGGCCGCGCGGGAGGAGCTCGCGCGGGCCCACGAGGAACGGGAATCGGCCGTCGCCGAGGTCGCGGCCGACCGGGATCGTGAACGCCTGCGCGCGCAGGATGAGCGGCAGCGCGCCGATCACGCCGCCGCGGAGGTGCGGGTGGCGCGGGAGAGCGCCCGGGAGGCGCGGCAGGGCGACGAGGTCCGGCTGGCGCTGCTGCTGGAGACCTTGGAGGGCGCGGTCGGCGGATTGCGCCGCGAGCTGGGTGCCGCCGGTTCCGGGCCGCGCCCGGCCGACGTGGTGCGGCGGGTCCGGGAGCAGATGGCGACCTCCGGCGTGGTCGCCGACGTCGCCGCGCTGGACAGGCTCCTGGGCCTTCCCGCGGTGCACCTGATCGTGGACGGCTACAACGTCACCAAGACCGGGTATCCGGAGCTGCCGCTGGCCGATCAGCGCGATCGGCTGAGCCATCAGCTCGCGGCGCTGGCCGCTCGCACCGGTGCCGAGGTCACGCTGGTTTTCGACGGGGCGGACGTGCTGGCGGTGCCGACGGCGGGACCTCGTGGGGTGCGGGTGCTGTTCAGCGAATCAGGGGTGCAGGCCGACGACGTGATCCGCGATCTGGTCGCCGCCGAGCCGGAGGGCCGTCAGGTCGTGGTCGCCACGTCGGACCGGGCGGTGGTGACCTCGGTGCAGCGGCGCGGCGCCTACTCGGTGTCCTCGGCGATGTTGTTGGCACGGCTGAACCGGGTCTAGGTGCTGTTGAGGAGTCGTTTTGCTCAGCGGTGCGGGTAGCAGAACCTGAGCGGCTCCGTGGACTCCGTGCGCGCTCCTGATGTATGTCCAATACACGCGTCGCGACGTGCTCGCCACGAAGCCGCTGGCGAACCTGCGGCGGTGCAGGTTGAGTCCCGCACCTGAAACAGCGGCTCCGCCGCATTCTCAAACCGGGTCCAGCCGTTCGTCGCTGTTCTGGTGCCGCCCGGCGACTTCGGGGAGGTGTCCGAAGTCATAGTGGATCACTCGGGTACGCTCCGTATCCCGAAGGTGGGCGTGTTGTGGTGACAAGTCCAGGTGACGGTGGCGCAAGATCCGTTACTGTGAGCAAGTGACTATCCTCCGTTAGGGGAGTTCAGTCGCGCTCAGTAGAAAAGGGGCCCCGCTTCTAGACGTGTCGCCTCACCTTTCGTAACCTACCTGAGTCCTCGTGGCGATCAGTTGCTCATACCGGGCGACACGCGAGGCGCCGCTGATTCGGTTTTGTCGGGGAACCGGGCCGCGTTCCAGCGGGTTTTCCGCATGCGGTCAGGCGGTCGGAAGCAGAAGGAGCTGTGCGCGACGTGGCGTCGCACGGAATCAAGCGCTCATTGCGAGGCGCCCTGGCCGCTACCGCGGTCGCTGCAGTCGTCGGCATGACCTCCGGCGGTGCCGCCCTCGCAGACCCGCCTCTCCCGAACAACGCCTCGGACGCGGCCAAGCAGGTCCGCGAGCTCCAGCACCAGGCTGAGCAGCTCACCGAGGACATGAAGAAGGCCGAGGACGACCACGAGGCCAAGAAGGCCGAACTGGCTCGTTCCGAAGCTCAGGCCGTGCAGGCCGAGCAGGTCGCCAACCAGGCCCGCGGTGAAGAAGAACGGTTCCGCGGCCAGGTCGACAAGCTCACCCACGCCTCCTACCAGGGCGCGCGGTTGAACAAGCTTTCCGCACTGCTGGTGAGCGAGACCCCGGACGACTTCCTGAACCGCGCTTCCGCGCTGGACGCGCTGGCCAAGGACAACAACGACGCGGTCAAGGCGCTCGCGGCGGCCACGCACCAGGCCGAGAACGCGGAGCGGACCGCGAAGGACGCGCGCAACCGCGCGGCCCAGGCCGAGCAGGACGCCGCACGGCTGTCCGTGGACATGAAGAACAAGTCCAAGGCCATGAAGGACCAGATCGAGAAGGTCGAGGAGAAGTACGCCGAGCTCAGCGGCGAGGACCAGGACTCCCTGATCTCCGACGGTGAGACCGGTGTCGACTCGATCGCCGGTGCCGGTGCGGCCATCCAGGCCGTCAACGCGGCGCTGGGCAAGCAGGGCTCGCCCTACGTCTGGGGCGCCAAGGGCCCCAGCAGCTTCGACTGCTCCGGGCTCATGTACTGGGCCTACAAGCAGGCGGGCGTGACCATCGGCGGCTCGACCAAGACCCAGGTCAGCGAGGGCAAGTCGGTGACGGCCAGCCAGCTCAAGCCGGGCGACCTGATCTTCTACTACAGCCCGGTCAGCCACGTGTCGATGTACATCGGCAACGGCAAGGCCGTGCACGCCCCCACCTCGGGCGACGTGGTGAAGGTGACCGACTACAAGAAGATCGGTGACGTCACGGCCATGCGCCGCGTGGCGGGCTGATCCGCGAAGTCGTGCTTCGGGGCCGGTGCCTTCGGGTGCCGGCCCCGAAACGTTTTCGCGTGCGGTTTGCGTCGACCGGTGCGGTGAACGGACTTACGATGCGAGCCGTGTCTTCGACCGGAAAAGCGCGCGGCTGGCTGGTGCTCGCCGCGTCGGCCGCGGTGCTGGGTGGGCTCGCGCTGGTGGGTCTGCCGTCCCCGGCTCCGGTCGAACCACCGCCGGCCCCGGCCGGGCACGCGGGTCTGGCCGCCCGGTTGCCGGCCCCTGAGATGGCCGTGCGCGACTTGCTGACCCGCCGCGAGGAATCCATCCGGGACGGCGACGAAGCGGCGTTCGCGGCCACTGTGGACCCGGAAGCGCCCGCCGAGTTCCAGCAGCGCCAGGTGCAGCTGTTCCACAACCTGCGGTCCGTGCCGCTGAGCAGCTTCGGCTACCGGCTCGACGGCGCTCCGCTGGCGCACGCCCCGGTTCCGGCCGCCGACGAGGTGCTGGCGTCCCGGGTGGTGCTGCGGTACGCGCTGTCCGGTGCCGATTCGGTGCCCACGCAGCGCCCGCTCGGCTACTTGTTCGTCCGCCGGGGCGCCTCCTGGTACCTGTCCGCGGACACCGGCGTGGTGCCCGACGCGTGGCGCGGACCGTGGGACTTCGGCCGCGTCGAGGTGCGGCGCACCGATCGCGGGGTGGTCGTGGGCCACGACGCCGCCGCTGTGGACCGGATCGCGGAGCAGCTGGACGCGTCGGTGGCCGACGTGACCGAGGTGTGGGGGAGTGGCTGGGCGCAGCGCGTGGGCGTGCTGGTTCCCGGCTCACCGGAGGAGCTGCGGTCGCTGGTGGGACCGGAGTTCGCCGTCGACGGCATCGCCGGTGTGGCGATCGCCGATCTGGTGGACACCCGGACGAGGCGGGTGGAGGGCGCTCGCGTCGTGCTCAGCCCGAGCACCACCGAGCAGCTCTCCGGTGTGGCGCTGGGCGTGGTGCTGCGGCACGAGATCACCCACGTCGCGGCTCGGGCGGTCACCGCCGACGGCGCTCCGATGTGGATGCTGGAGGGCTACCCGGACTACATCGGCTACCGCAAGAGCGGACTGGCCCCGCGCGACGTCGCCCCGGACCTCGCCCGCTCGGTCCGGGAAGTGGGCCCGCCGCTGCGGCTGCCCACCAACACCGAGTTCCACCAGGCCGGTCGCCGTCTCGACCTCGCCTACCAGCAGTCCTGGTCGGTGGTGCACTTCCTGGCGCAGCGCTTGGGCGAGCCGGGCCTCACCCAGCTCTACCGCCGCATCGCGATGGCCACCAGCCCGGACGAGGCGGAGGCCGCCCTCCACGAGTCCACCGGCATGACCTCGCCGCAGCTGCTGGCGGCCTGGGGCGCGGACCTCCCGAGGTCGCTGGCCTGAGGGACGAGAACGGCGGTGCGACGACCGGAATCCGGTCGTCGCACCGCCGTGTGTCACCCGGAGGCGTTCGAGAACCGGCACCGCCCGGGTCGACCGGACGGTGCCGGTGGCTCAGGAGTAGATCGCCTCGATGTCGGCCGCGTGGTTCTCCGCGACCTTGTTGCGCTTGAGCTTCATGCTCGGGGTGAGTTCGCCGGTCGCCTCGGTGAAGTCCTCGGTGAGGATGCGGAACTGCTTGATCGCCTCCGCCCGGGACACCGCCTTGTTGGCCTCGTCGACCGCGCCCTGGACCTCGGCCCGCAGGTCCGGGTCGTTGATCAGCTCGGACATCGGCGTGTCGGCCGGCCGGTTGTTGTTGGCCAGCCAGGACGGCACGAACTCCGGGTCCAGCGTGATCAGCACGCCGATGAACGGCTTCTGGTCGCCGACCACCATGCACTGGCTGATCAGCGGGTGCGAGCGCAGCCCGTCCTCCAGCACGGCCGGGGCGACGTTCTTGCCGCCGGCGGTGACGATGATCTCCTTCTTGCGGCCGGTGATCCGGAGGTAGCCCTCGTCGTCCAGCGAGCCCAGGTCGCCGGTGTGGAACCAGCCGTCCTCGATGGACTCCTTGGTGGCGGTCGGGTTGTTCCAGTACTCCTTGAACACCACGTCGCCCTTGATCAGGATCTCGCCGTCCTCGGCGATGCGGATCGAGGTCCCCGCCAGCGGGCGGCCGACGGTGCCGACCTTGAAGCCCTCCTCGACGTTCACCGCGGCCGCGGCGGTCGTCTCGGTCAGGCCGTAGCCCTCCAGCACCGGGACGCCGACGCCGCGGAAGAAGTGCGCCAGCCGCTCGCCCAGCGGAGCACCGCCGGAGACCGCCGCGATGCAGCGGCCGCCCAGCGCGGCGCGCAGCTTGCCGTAGACGAGCTTGTTGAACACAGCGTGCTTGACCTTGAGGCCGAGCCCGGCGCCGCCGGTGTCCATGGCCTTGGAGTACTGGACGGCGGTTTCCTCGGCGGCGTCGAAGATCTTGCCCTTGCCGTCGCCGTGGGCCTTCTGCTTCGCGGTGTTGTAGACCTTCTCGAACACGCGCGGCACGGCCAGCACGAACGTCGGCCGGAACGAACCGAGGTCGTTGATCAGGTCCTTGACGTCCGCGGTGTGGCCGAGGGTGACCTTGCCGTAGACGCACATGATGGTGATCGCGCGGGCGAGCACGTGCGCCATCGGCAGGAACATCAGCAATGAGTTGCCGGGCTTGGTCAGCTGCGGGAACGCGTCGATGTCGGCGCGCACCTCGGCGAGCAGGTTGCGGTGGGTCAGCACGCAGCCCTTGGGGCGGCCGGTGGTGCCCGAGGTGTAGATGAGGGTCGCGGCGTCCTCGGCGGTGACCGCCCTGCGCCGCTCGTGCACCTGCTGGTCGGGTACCTCGGCGCCCAGCGCGGTGAGCTCGTCGACCGCGCCGGCCGCGCCGCCGCTGGTCGGTCCCTCGATCTGCCAGACGTGGCGGACCTCGGAGAGCCGGTCGATGACCTTGTCGATCTCGGCGCGGTGCGCCTCGGTCTCGACGAAGGCGGCCTTCGCGCCGGAGTCGGTGAGGATCCACTCGGCCTGGTCGGCCGAGGAGGTCTCGTAGATCGGGACTGTGATGCATCCGACAGTCCAGATCGCGAAGTCCAGCAGCGTCCACTCGTAGCGGGTGCGGGACATCAGCCCCACCCGGTCGCCGGGTTCCAGCCCGGCGGCGATCATGCCCTTGGCCACGGCCAGGACCTGCGCGGCGAAGTCGGCGGCGGTGACGTCGACCCAGGTGCCGTCCACCCGGCGCCGGAAGCTCACGGTGCTCCCGAAACGCTCCGCGTTGGCCCACACCATGTCGGTGAGGTTCTCGTCCTCGGCCACTTTCGTAGTGGCGGGTGCGCTGAACTCTCGCACGTCGAAACCTCCGAAGAAAAGCCTGTCTAGTGGGCTCAACCTAACGCTGATAGTTACTGGGCGGTAGCCCCCGTTATCTCAGGCCACACCAGCGGGCACAGCCTAAACCTCTTCCATTCGGACGATCGTCCACCGGTCGGCGGCGCGACGGGTGCGGCGACGGCGGGTAAGAACAAGTGCACAACGGGCGGTGCGATCCGGCACCTCGGCGGATTAGGTTCGACAGAAGCCGTCATCTCGGAAGTGGGGTTGGAAGTTGCGCGTTCACGTCGTGTCCGACGTCCATGGCAACGTCGAGGCGCTCAAGCGCGCCGGCGACGGGGCCGACGCGCTGGTCGTGCTGGGTGACCTGATCGACTTCGTCGACTACCACGATCACGGCAACGGCATCCTCGGTCGCGTCTTCGGCGCGGAGAAGGTCGAGCGGTTCGCCGAACTGCGGCGCAGCCGCCGCGGCCCGGAGTTCGGGGCCTACATCCGCTCGCTGTGGGCGAGCCTGACCGACCCGGCCCAGACGGTCGCCGACGCCGTGCGCGAGCAGTACGCGGAGCTGTTCGGCGCGATGACCGCACCCACCTACGCGACGCCGGGCAACGTCGACGCGCCCTACCTGTGGCCGGAGTTCGCGCGCGAGGGCATCCACGTCCTCGACGGCGAGACGACCGAGATCGGCGGGCTGACGTTCGGGTTCGTCGGTGGCGTGCGGTTGCCCGAAGGAGCGACGCTGCGCCTCCACTCGGCCTGGGTGCCCTACCTGCGTGTCGCGGAGGAGTACGACGAGGCGGTCGCCTCGCTGCCCGCCGTGGACGTGCTGTGCACCCACCAGCCGCCCGCCGTCGCGGAGCTGACCTACGACGTGGTGGCGCGCAGCCAGGAGGCCGGTGCCGCCAGCGTGCTGGCGCGCATCAACGCTGATCAGCCCCGGTGGTCGCTGTTCGGGCACGTGCACCAGCCGCTGTCGCAGCGGATGCGCATCGGCCGCACCGAGTGCGTCAACGTCGGGCACTTCAAGCGGACGGAGCGGCCGTACGTCCTGCGGTGGTGAATGACGCCCGAGGAGGTGAGTTTCGCGGACTTCGCAGAAACCTCGCTCCTCGTTGACGCCGCGCGGGTGGCTACCCGGTAGCCTGCGCGCATGGTCGATCAGTCCACCCAGTCCATCGAGATCGAGGCCCCCGCTGCGCGGATCATGGCGGTCATCGCGGATTTCCCGGCGTATCCGGAGTGGGCGGAAGCGGTCAAGGAGACCGAGGTGCTCACCCAGAACTCCGGCGGGAGCGCCGAGCGGGTCCGCTTCGTGCTGGACGCGGGCGTGGTCAAGGACACCTACACCAACGTCTACAGCTGGTCCGCCGACGGCCTCTCGGTGAGCTGGGAGCTGGTCGAAGGTCAGGTGCAGAAGGCCCAGAAGGGCAGCTACGCGCTCAAGCCGCTCGGTGACGAGCGCACCGAGGTCACCTACAGCCTCGCTGTCGACCTGGCGATCCCGATGATCGGCCTGTTCCGGCGCAAGGCGGAGAAGATGATCATGGATACGGCGCTCAAGGAGCTCAAGCGCCGCGTGGAAGCGGAATAGATCGCCCATTGCGCATACTGCTGTTCACCGGAAAGGGCGGGGTCGGCAAGACGACCCTGGCCGCGGCCACTGCCGCGCGCGTCGCGGGCGACGGCGGCAAGGTGCTGGCGGTGTCGACCGACCCGGCCCACTCGCTGGCCGACGCGCTCGCCGCCGACCTGGGCGCGCAACCCGCCGAGGTCCGCGTCGGTGACACCGGCGCGGTGCTGCACGCCGCCGAGGTCCAGACCCGCAGCCTCGTCGACGGGACCTGGCGCGAGCTCCGCGAGCACCTGCGAACCCTGTTGCGGGGCGCGGGGGTCGGCGAGGTCGACGCCGAGGAGCTCACCGTGCTGCCCGGTGTCGAGGACCTGCTCGCATTGACCGAGGTGCACCGGCTCGCGAGCAGCGGGCTGTGGGACACCGTCATCGTCGACTGCGGCCCGACCGCTGAAACGCTGCGCCTGCTGGCACTTCCCGAGTCCCTGGCCGGGTACCTGGAGCGGCTGTTCCCCGCCCATCGCAGGGCCGTTCGCGGTCTGCTGGCCGGCATCGCCGGCAGCGACCAGGTGGAGCGCTGGGACGCCGTCGCCGACGGGCTCGGCAGGCTCGCCGAGCAGCTGGCCGCGCTCAAGGAGATGCTCACCGACCCCGGCACCAGCGTTCGCCTGGTGCTGACGCCGGAATCCGTCGTCGCCGCCGAGACCCGCAGGACGCTGACGGCCCTCGCTCTGCAGCGGATCCGCGTCGACGGGCTGGTCGCCAATCGCGTGGTCCCGCACCCGGGTTCGGCTCGGGGCGACGCCGCCGGTTGGCTGCGGACCCGCCGCAAGGAGCAGGAGGCGGTCCTCGACACGCTGCGCGCTGCCACCGACCTGCCGCTGCGCACCGTCGAGCACCGCGCCGCCGAGCCGGTCGGCACCGCGCAGCTGCTGGAACTCGGCGCTGAGCTCTACGGCGACGGCGACCCGCTCGCCAACGACGCGACCCCGCCGGAGATGCGCGTCGGCGGTGGCGGCAAGTCGCTGGACGCGGAGTACACGCTGCGCATCGGACTGCCGCTGCACCCGGCGGCCGAGCTGGACCTGGCCCGGATCGGACCCGAGCTGGCGATTACCGTCGATGGACGGCGACGGCTCGTCGCCCTGCCCGCTGTGCTGCAGCGGTGCGTGGTGACCTCGGCCGTGGCCGGCGACGACGGGCTGACGGTGCGGTTCCGTCCCGACCCCGATCTGTGGATGCGGTGAACCAGATGCGCGAGCACGATCGACTGCTCGAAGAGCTGCGGCTGCTGTTGGACGCCTTGGCGGGCAAGGCGGAGGAGTACCTGCGCGGCTGCGCGCGCGAAGGGCAGCCGGACGAGTCCGGTGCGGGCTGCGGCTGGTGCCCGCTGTGCGCCGCGATGGACCTGGCGCGCGGGCAGCGTCCCGAGCTCAACGACCAGCTGCTGGGCATCGTCCAGCAGCTGCGGCAAGCGCTGGCCGACCACGCCGAGCACTCCGCGGACGAGCCTGAGGAGGCCCAGCCGGAGGAGCCGAAGGTGCAGCGCATCCAGGTCCAGCGGGTCGCGGGACCGGTTCTGGCGGAGAGAGACGCGGTGTGCTGACCATCGGCGTGGACGTGGGCGGTACCAGCGTGCGCGCGGCCGTGGCGGACGAGCACGGCCAGATCCTGCGGATGCACCGGGTGCCGACCCCGAAGACGGGTCCGGAGCTCAACACGGCCATCGCCGACACGGTCCGGGTGCTCACCGACCAGTACCCGATCGACGGAGTCGGTCTGGCGGTCGCGGGTTTCGTCAGCGAAGACCGCCGGGTGGTGCGGTTCGCGCCGCATCTGCCGTGGCGGCACGTCGCCGTCGCCGACGAGCTCTCCCACCGGCTGGGGCTTCCGGTGGTGCTGGAGCACGACGCGAACGCGGCGGCCGTGGCCGAGCAGCGCTTCGGCGCCGCCGTCGGCGCCCGCGTCGCCGCCCTGGTGGCGATCGGGACCGGCATCGGCGGTGCGCTGGTGATCGACGGCGAGGTCTTCCGGGGCGCGTTCGGCGTGGCCCCGGAACTCGGCCACCTGCGGTTGGTCCCGGGAGGCCGGGAGTGCCCGTGCGGCAAGAGCGGCTGCTGGGAGCGCTACTGCAGCGGAACCGCGCTGGCCGCGACCGCCGCCGAGCTCATCAGAACCGGCAGCACGTCGTTGCCTGCGGAACCGTCCGGCCTCGACGTCGCCCGCGCGGCGGACGCAGGCGACGAGGTCGCGGTCCGCGCGATGGACGACCTGGCCCGCTGGCTGGGGGAGGGGTTGGCGCTGGTCGCCGACGTCTACGACCCCGAGGTCGTGGTCATCTCCGGCGGTGTCTCCGACTCGGCGCACCTGTTCCTCGACAAGGCCCGCGATCATTACGCGGCGGCCGTCACCGGCTCCGGTCACCGGCCCCTCGCCCGGGTCCGCGTCGCCCACCACGGCGACCCGGCCGCGATGATCGGGGCGGCGGCCATGGCCCGCCAGCACGTCCTGACCGGCCCGAAGGTCCCCTGAGACAAGCGGTCTTCTAAACCTGCGCGCCGTCGTCGTCGGAATCGCTGGGCGGCGTGTGCCGGAGCCGGAAGAGCAGCCAGCCGATACCGGCGCTGATGAGCACCAGGCCCAGCGGGAGCTTCACGGTCGCCGCGATGCCCGCCAGGCCGGGGATCAGCAGCACCAGCACGCCGAGCACCACGATCCCGACTCCGAGGAAGGTCGCCGGGCGCGGGATCGGCAGCGGCGGGGGCTCGGGCGGAACGAAGTGCTCCTCCTCTTCCGCCGCCGGTGCCCAATCGCGCGGTCCTTGCTCGGCGGGCGGTTCCACCGGCTTGGTCTCGTCCGGTGCGCTGGCCGCCGGACGGGTCTGCTCCTCCGGGGACGGCTGCGACTGCGCGTCGTCGTCCTCGCCCGGCCACTTGCCGAACTTGGTGTCGCGTTCGAGGTCGGCGACGATCTCGGCGAAGGCGGCGTCGATGTCCTCCGGCCCGTCCGAGGAGTTGTGGCGGGCGCTCATGCCGATTCACCGACCCGTGCGCTGTGGACGCGGTGCACGAACTCGACGCTGCCGCTGAAGATTCGCGGCGCGTCGTGATCCAGGGTCGCGACGTGGTAGCTGTCGTCGAGCACGACCTCGGTGACGTCCTGGCTGCCCACCTCGTTCAGCACGATCGCGGAGTTCTCCGGCTCCACGACGTGGTCGACCGCGGAGTGCAGCAGGAGCAGCGGCTGCCGGACCGATCCGAGGTCGGCCCGCACCACGCTCCACAGCTGCTGCAGGCTCGCCATGCCGCGCAGCGGCAGGCGCGAGTAGGCGAGCTCCACGACCTCCGGCTTGGCGATGTCACCCGCGATGGCCGCCAGCGACGGAACGACCCGGCTGAGCACCGGCAGCAGCTTGGCCTCCTTGCGCAGGGTCATCACCGACGGGTTGACCAGCACGATCCCGGCGATGTCGGGGTGCTGCTCGGCGAGGCGCAGCGTCAGCGTGCCGCCCATCGAGAGGCCGAAGACGAACACCGACCGGCACCGGTCGCGCAGCTCGTCGAGCGCCTGCTCGACGGCGCCGTACCAGTCGCGCCAGGTCGTCCGGTTGAGTTCCTGCCACCGCGTTCCGTGGCCGGGGAGCAGCGGGCAGCGCACGGTGTGGCCGGCTTCGGCCAGGTGTTCGGCCCAGCCCCGCATGCTCTGCGGTGTGCTGGTGAACCCGTGGCACAGCAGCACGCCGATGTCGTCGGAGCCCTCGTGCGCGAATGGTTCTGCGCCGACTAGCACTGACCCTGTTCCTCCCACCCGTGAACCTCCCACCCGGCTCGAACGCCACGGGGCCGCTGTGCCTGTTGCGCTTCATCGTCGCACGCGGAGCCGCCGATTGGGACTGGCTCGTGAGCGTCCGAGGATCCGCCGTTCGCGGCGCAGTGCACAACGAGGTCGTGTTGGGGAGTGCGGCGGAGCCGCTGTTTCAGGTGTGGGACTCAGCTCGCACCGCCTCAGAACCCGCTACCCGCTGAGCAAACAGTTCCCAAACGGCTCCTAGCGGAACGGAGGATTCCATACCAGGTGTGACGTGATCGGTTTCCGGACGGTGCTCATTGTGCGCAAAGTTCGCGCTCCGTAGGCTGAGCAGCAAAGTTTCGCGCGTGAGGAGGCGGCGGCGCCGTGATGTACTGGGTGATGAAACACCTACTGCTCGGTCCCCTCATGAAGTTGTTCTGCCGCCCGCGAGTCGAAGGCGTTGAGCGCGTGCCGCGCGAGGGTGGCGCGATCCTGGTCAGCAATCACATGGCCGTCGCCGACTCGTTCTTCATGCCGCTGATGATGCCGCGGCGGGTGACGTTCCTGGCCAAGCGCGAGTACTTCACCGGCAAGGGAGTGCGCGGCAAGCTCAAGAAGGCGTTCTTCTCCGGCGTCGGCCAGGTGCCGATCGACCGCTCCAGCGGTGCCGCCGCGCAAGCAGCCCTGGACACGGGTGTGCGACTGCTGTCGGAGGGCAAGCTGCTGGGCGTGTACCCGGAGGGCACCCGTTCCCCGGACGGCCGCCTCTACAAGGGCAAGACCGGTGTGGCCCGGATGGCGCTGGAGTCGGGGATGCAGGTGATCCCGATCGCGATGTTCGGCACCGACAAGGTCAACCCGATCGGCTCGAAGATGTGGTGGCCGCACAAGGTCGTGGTCAAGGTCGGCGAGCCGCTGGACTTCTCCCGCTACGAGGGCATGGCGGGTGACCGCTTCGTCGAGCGCTCGATCACCGACGAGATCATGTACGCCCTGATGGAGCTCTCCGGCCAGGAGTACGTCGACGTCTACGCCTCCAAGGTCAAAGACGAGCTGGCCGCGCAGGGCAACGACCTGGGCGGGTGGAGCAGCAGTTCGGCTTCGCGGCTGCCGCAGACCAAGGCGGGCTGACGGGCCGGACCGAGTCGCTCGAACACCGCCGCATACGCTTCGTGGGTGCGGTACTTCTACGACTGCGAGTTCATCGAGGACGGGCGGACCATCGATCTGGTGTCGATCGGTGTGGTCGACGAGACGGGTCGCGAGTTCTACGCGGTGTCCACCGAGTTCGACGCCGCCCGCGCGGGCGCCTGGGTGCGCGAGCACGTCCTGCCGCAGTTGCCGCCGCCGGCCGAGCAGTGCTGGAAGTCCCGGTCCCGCATCCGCGAGGACCTGTACAAGTTCCTCACCTCGCGCAGCGGGAACATCGAGCTGTGGGCCTGGTACGCCGCCTACGACCACGTGGCGCTGGCGCAGCTGTGGGGCCCGATGCCGACGCTGCCGTCCCGGATCCCGAAGTTCACCCGCGACCTGCGGCAGCGCTGGGAGGACGTCGGCAAGCCCAAGCTGCCGTCGGCCCCGGACAACGCCCACGACGCGCTCGCCGACGCCAAGCACAACCTCGAGCGCTGGAAGGTCATCGAGGAGATCCAGCGCAAGCGCGGATACCCGCTGTAATTCCGCCATACCGGCGAGTAAGCACGTCAGGTTCTTGCTGCACCGATCCAGTCCGTGAAACGCTGTCCCGAGGGGGAGACGTGGATCACTGACGGGTTGGATTCGAGGAGGCGGCAACAGCGATGCCCGCTGGAATGCGTGTCGGAGTACTCACCGGTGGCGGCGACTGCCCAGGGCTCAACGCGGTGCTCCGCGCGGTGACCCGCAAGGGGATCTCGGTCTTCGGGCACGAGATCATCGGATTCCGGAACGGCTGGCTCGGCCCGATCGAAGGCCTGACGACGCCGCTGACTCTGGACAAGGTGGAGGAGATCCTCAACCGGGGCGGCACGATCCTCGGCTCCTCGCGCACCAACCCGTTCAAGGTCGACGGTGGCGTGGACCGGCTCAAGGCCACGATCGCCGAGCACCGGATCGACGCGCTGGTCGCCATCGGCGGTGAGGACACCCTCGGCGTGGCAGAGAAGCTCACCCAGGAGGGCGTGCCGGTGGTGGGGGTGCCGAAGACGATCGACAACGACCTCGACGCCACCGACTACACCTTCGGTTTCGACACCGCCGTGCACATCGCCACCGAGGCGATCGACCGGCTGCGCACGACGGCCGAGTCGCACCACCGCGCGCTGGTGGTCGAGGTGATGGGCCGGCACGCGGGCTGGATCGCCCTGCACTCGGGCCTGGCGGGCGGCGCGAACGTGATCCTGGTGCCGGAGCAGGAGTTCAGCGTCGAGCGCGTCGTGGACTGGGTCGAGCAGCGCTTCGAGCGCCAGTACGCCCCGATCATCGTCGTCGCGGAGGGAGCGATCCCGGAGGGCGGCGAGGAGCTGCTGGCCGGTGGCGAGAAGGACGCGTTCGGGCACGTCCGGCTCGGCGGAGTCGGCACCTGGCTGGCCGATGAGATCGCCAACCGGACCGGCAAGGAGTCCCGCGCGGTCGTGCTCGGCCACACCCAGCGCGGCGGCACCCCCACGGCGTACGACCGGGTGCTGGCCACCCGCTTCGGCCTGCACGCCATCGACGCCATCGCCGACGGCGACTACGGCAAGATGGTCGCCCTGCGCGGCACCGACATCGTCCGGGTCCCGCTCGGCGAGGCGACGGCGGCGCTCAAGACGGTCCCCAAGGAACGCCTCGCCGAAGCCGAAGTCCTCTTCGGCTGACCCACCCGGCAACGCGGGGGCCTCGAACGAAGGCCCCCACGTTCCATCATGTGGACGCGGTTTCTCGTCCGGTTAGGCTCTTCCTTCGCGATTCGAACGGTTCGCAGCGTCGCGGCCGACACCCCCGTTCATCTCGAAGGAGCCCGCGTGTCCACGCAATCCGCCGCCGAGCGCCCGCCGGTGCTCATCCGCTCGGCGCAGGACGTCACCGAACTGGTCAACTCGGGTGCGGCGCGCGGCAGTCACGCGAAGATGATCGTCCTGCTGGCGCTGGGCGGGATCTTCCTGGACGCCTACGACCTCACCTCGCTGGCCTACGGCATCACCGACATCAAGCAGCAGTTCGGCCTGACCTCGGTGGGCGCGGGCGCGGTGACGGCCTCGATCAGCGTGGGCGCGATCCTCGGCGCCTGGTTCGGCGGCGTGCTGGTCGACCGGCTCGGCCGCTACCGCGTGTTCATGGCCGACATGCTGTTCTTCGTGATCTCCGCGCTGGGCTGCGCGCTCGCCCCCAACGCCGAGGTGCTGATCTTCTTCCGGTTCCTGATGGGCTTCGGCGTCGGCATGGACATCCCGGTGGCGATGGCCTTCCTCGCCGAGTTCTCCCGGCTGCGCGGCAAGGGCAGCAAGGGCGCGCGCACCGCGTCCTGGTCGACGGCCTGGTACGTGGCCACCAGCGGTTGCTACGTGGTGATCATGGCGCTGTACTTCCTGCTGCCGGAGGCCCACCACGGTCTGCTGTGGCGGTTCACCGTCGGTTTCGGCGCGGTGCCCGCGCTGGTGATCCTGCTGGTGCGCAACAAGTACATGAACGAGTCCCCGTCCTGGGCGGCCGACAACGGTGATCTGCGGCGCGCTGCGGAGATCCTCACCCGTTCCTACGGCGTGAACGCGACCGTCGCCGAGGACGCGCAGGTTCCCGAGAAGCCCAAGCGCAAGGGACTTCCGGAGGTCAAGCGGCTCTTCGAGCGCCGCTACCGGGCCCGCACCTTCCAAGCCCTGACGATCGGCCTGGCGCAGACCTTCGGCTACAACGCGGTCGCCTACGGCCTGCCGGTGATCATCGCGAGCATCCTGGCGCAGGGCGCGCTGAACACGATCAGCGCGTCGCTGGTGCTCAACCTGGTCTTCGCGGTCACCGGTGGTGTGCTGGGGATCCGGCTGGCCAACCGGGTCGGCGCGTGGAAGCTGACGTTCGTCGGCTTCGCCGTCCAGCTGGCTTCGCTGGTGGCGCTGGCCCTGATCGGCAAGCCGGACGGCACCGCCTACGTGCTGTTCGCAATCGCCGCGCTGGGCGCGTTCATGTTCGCCCAGGCGTCCGGTCCGGGCGCGCACTTCATGAGCTTCGCGTCGCTGAGCTACCCGACGTCGATGCGCGGCACTGGCCTCGGCTTCAACCAGGGCACGCTGCGCGTCGGTTCGACGCTGGCCCTGTTCTTCTTCCCGGTCCTGAGCGCAGCCCTCGCCAGCGGCGTCTTCTGGGTGATCGCCCTAGCGCCCCTCATGGGCTTGATCGCCCTCGTCGCCAAGCGCTGGGAACCGGTCGGCTACGACGCCGACGCCGTCGAAGCGGAAGCCGCACCAGCCGACACCCCCGAAGCGGAACCCGAGTCCGCCACCCGATGACGACGCTTCCGCAGGTGACCGGATTGCTCCAGTTCTCCGTGACCCGATTACGGCGGTAATCCGCGTTCAACCCGGAATACCGCCGTAATCGGGACCCCGAATACGGCCGTAATCCGGGTCCCTCGGTGCCGAGGACGGGATGGCTCCTGGTTCGTCGATGAGGTCGCTCGGGTGGGGCGTGTTGCGTGTCACCGCGTCCGCCGAGTGCGGGTGTGGAGCCTGGGTGGAGGCTGGGGAGTGGTGCTCTCCGGGATCGTCCTCGCTTCGGGTCAGGTCAGGGTGCGTCCTGGGGTGGGTGCGGTGCTCGCGGGGGAGTGCGGGATTGCGGGGATTCGCGCGGTGGATGGGGTTGATCCGGTTCTGAATCGACGCCGACCGGTAGTGGACGTCGCGGGTCCGAGTGTGAGACTGCGCTCCCGACGAAAAAGGAGTAGCGCGGAGCGCCTATTCTTGACCGCGTGAACTGGACCGTCGACGTCCCCGTAGATGACCTGCCCGAGTTGCCTCCGCTGCCGTCGGAGATGCGCGCCCGTCTTGATGACGCCTTGGCTCGCCCCGCGGCTCAGCAGCCGACGTGGCCGGACCAAGAGGTCGGCAGCGTTCGCAAGGTGCTGGAGAGCGTTCCGCCGGTGACCGTGCCCTCCGAGGTGGACCAGCTGCGCCAGCACCTCGCCGCGGTCGCCCGTGGCGAGGCGTTTCTGCTGCAGGGGGGTGACTGCGCGGAGACGTTCGCGGACAACACCGAGCCGCACATCCGCGGCAACATCCGGACCCTGCTGCAGATGGCCGTCGTGCTGACCTACGGCGCGAGCATGCCGGTGGTCAAGCTCGGACGGATCGCCGGCCAGTACGCCAAGCCGCGCTCCAGCAACACCGACGCGCTCGGCCTGCCCTCCTACCGCGGCGACATGGTCAACTCGCTGGTCGCCACCGAGGAGGCCCGGCGGCACGACCCGTCGCGGCTGATCCGCGCCTACGCCAACGCCAGCGCCGCGATGAACCTCTCCCGCGCGCTGACCAGCGCCGGGATGGCCGCGCTGACCAAGGTGCACGACTGGAACAAGGACTTCGTGCTCAACTCGCCGGCCGGTGAGCGCTACGAGTCCGTGGCCGCCGAGATCGACCGGGGCCTGCGCTTCATGCACGCCTGCGGCGTCGACGACTCCAGCCTGCACTCCGTGGAGTTCTTCGCCAGCCACGAGGCGCTGGTGCTCGACTACGAGCGGGCCATGCTGCGGCTGGACCACAGCGGCGACACGCCCCGGCTCTACGACCTGTCCGGTCACTTCCTGTGGGTCGGCGACCGCACCCGTCAGCTCGACGGCGCGCACATCGCCTTCGCCGAGCTGATCTCGAACCCGATCGGCCTCAAGATCGGCCCGAGCACCACGCCCGAGCAGGCGGTCGAGTACGTCGAGCGGCTGGACCCGAACAACGAGCCGGGCCGGCTCACGCTGATCAGCCGGATGGGCAACGGCAAGGTGCGCGACGTCCTGCCCGCCATCGTGGAGAAGGTCACCGCCTCCGGGCACCAGGTGATCTGGCAGTGCGACCCCATGCACGGCAACACCCACGAGGCCAGCACCGGCTACAAGACCCGCCACTTCGACCGCATCGTCGACGAGGTGCAGGGCTTCTTCGAGGTGCACAACCGGCTGGGCACGCACCCGGGCGGCATCCACATCGAGCTGACCGGTGAGGACGTCACCGAGTGCCTGGGCGGCGCCCAGGAGATCTCCGACTCGGACCTGTCCGGACGCTACGAGACCGCCTGCGACCCCCGCCTGAACACCCAGCAGTCCCTGGAACTCGCATTCCTGGTCGCAGAGATGCTGCGCGGCTGATCTTCGGTCGGTTGCCGAACAGGACCCGGGATCTCTTCCGGGTCCTGTTCTCGTTGGTCAGCGGCGGAGGAGGTGCTCTTCGCGGAGGTCGCGGGTGAAGTCGCGGATCGGGCCGCTCAGGCCGAGCGGGTCGAAGCGCAGCAGCGAGATCCCGCCCAGCACGGCCGCGCCGATGCCGACCGCGACGAACGGCCAGTTGTACATCGCCTGCTCGCCGTCGGGGTAGTAGGCGAGCACCAGCGCGATCGAGGCGCCCACCACGTAGGACAGGGCGCGGGGCGTCCAGGCGAACGCCGAGCCGAGGGCGAGGCCCCAGGTCAGGTACCAGGGCAGCACCACCGGCGAGAGCAGCGCGCCGCAGCACAGCACGATCGCCGCGCGGCGCACGGCTTCGGTCCCGCCGTCGCGGGCCTGCCACCAGTTCCAGGCCAGCAGCGCCAGCAGCAGCATCGAGCCCAGCGTGCGGGTGGTGCCCACGATCGGCCAGATGTTGAGCTCGCCGAACAGCGACAGCACGGTGTGCACGGCCTGCCCGACGGCGGTCGGCGCCGACAGGTAGTTCACGATCATACCGGGTGCCGACAGCGCCGACAGCCAGCCGAAACCGACCTTGGCCAGCGCCGTGCAGGCGCCGAAGACCACCGCGAACACGCCCAGCGCGGGCACGACCGCGTGCACGAAACGGCGCAGCCTCGGGCCCTCCAGCCGGGCAGCCCAGATCCACACCAGGAACGGCAGCGCCAGCCCGGCGGTCGCCTTCACCGCCATCGCCGCCGACACCAGGCCGATGCCGAGCACGTTGCGTCCCCGCAGCATCGCCAGCGTGCCCGTCGCGAGCAGGCCGATCATCAGCATGTCGTTGTGCGGGCCGCCGACCAGGTGCACCACGGTCATCGGGCTCGCCGCCACCAGCCACAGCGCGACCGGCAGGCGTCCTCCCAGGTGCTCGACCAGTCCGGGCAGCGCGCAGATCAGCAGCACCAGGCCGCCGAGCAGCACGAGCCGCATGACGATGACGCTGGCGATCACGTCGTGCCCGGCCAGCAGGATCACGCCCTTGGCCACGCCCATGAACAGCGGGCCGTAGGGCGCGGGGGTGGTCTGCCAGGTGGGGTGGACGTTCTCCGGGATCGGGCCGGTCAGCATCGCCGGCCCCACGCCGTAGGGGTCGAGGCCGTGGAGCGCGAGCAGCCCCTGGCCGAGGTAGCTGTAGACGTCGCGGGTGAACAGCGGCGGGGCGATGAGGATCGGCGCGAGCCAGGCGGCCGTCGCCCACAGCACTCCGCGCGAGGACACCAGTCGTGCGATCACGCCGCGGCCGAGCCGCACCCACGCCCAGACCAGCAGGGCGAATCCCACGTAGACGACGGTGACCGCCACATCGCGACCGTGACCGTAGCGCAGCACCGACAGCGGGCTGTCGCCCAGGATCGGGTCGTGGATGAGGGTTCCCGCGGCGCCGACCGAGCCGGCCAGCAGCATCACGGAACCGATCGCGCCGAGCGCGATGGTGCGCAGGGGCAGCGGACGTCCGGGGAGACGTCCGCCGAAGCTGAACGGGTCGGCTGTCGTGTTGTGGGTCCGTCCGGACCTGCCTGGTGCCGACTCCACGGAGACAATCGGGGCCATGGTGCGCTCAATATTTCCACAAGCGCCCGCCCGTCCGGCTCTGACCAGGTCAGATCGCGTGTTCCGGCACCTTCGCGGATGATCTCCGCATCCCGGATCCCCCCTGGTAGATCCACACGTTGGAAAAACGTTACAACTCAGACACGAGATCAGGATCACGCCTACGGGTGGAGATCTTCCCCCGGAAAGGCGACCGCCGATTCGGCTAGCGAGTCGTCAGAACGCTGTGACGTGGATGGCTGAACCGGGCTTCACCCGGCTGCCCGGCAGCGGGTACTGGCCCAGGATCACCATGTCCTCGCGCTGGAACAGCGCCTGCACGCTCAGCTGGAGTCCGAGCTGAGCCACCTGCACCTGCGCCTCGGTGACCTTCATGCCGTTGAGGCTGGGCACCGGGACCGCGTTGGACACCACCACGCCGATGCGCGGACGGCCGACCAGCTTGACCTCGGTGCCGATCGTCGGGTTGGTGCTGACGACCTTGCCGGCATCGATGTCGCCGTCGAACTGCTGGCCCGCGTCGTAGGGCTCGAAGCCCGCGTTGCTCAGCGTGGTGAAGGCGTCCTCGCGGCTCATCCCGCGCACGTCCGGGACCTGCACCGGCGGTGGGCCCTTGCTGACGACCAGCGACACCTCGGAGTTGAGGTTCACCCGGGTGCCCGGGGCCGGATCCACGCTGATCACGCGCCCTTCGGGCACCGCGCGGTCGTACTGCGCCGACGAGGAGTCCTGCTTGGGCTGCAGCTTGGCGTTGCGGATCAGGTTCTCGGCCTCCGCGACCGTGATGCCCGCGGCGATCTGCGGCACGGCGGGCTTGCCCAGCGAGACCACGACGTCGACCGAGCCACCGCTGCGCACCTGCGAACCCTCGGTCGGGTTCGAGCTGAGCACGATGCCTTCCGGCACGTCGTTGTCGTTCTCCTTGGCCACATTCGCGGTCAGCCCGGCGCCTTCCAGCGTCTGGACGGCCTGCTGCTCGGACACCCCGACGATCCTGGGCACCGAGACGTAGCTGCCGAAGCCGAGCCAGAACGCCGCACCGCCCACCAGCGCGGCCAGGACCAGCACGATCGCGGCCCACATCGCGCCGTTGCGGCGGCCCTTGCGCCGCTGCGGCTCCATGCCCGCGCCCGGTTGCGGGGTGTCGTAGTCCTCGGTGGCCGGGCGGGCGAGCGCGCGGGTGTGCTGGCGCGGCGGCTGCTGCTCGAAGTTCGCCGGGACCGGCTCGACCCGGGTCGGCTGGGCCCGCACGGTCGGGAACTGCTCGGTCGGCGGGTCGGCGACCGGCGGCATCAGCGCGGTCGTGGCCTCCGAGGCCGGCACCGGCACGGCCACCGGGGCGATGCCCAGGTCGCTGCGCACCTGCTCCAGCTCGGCCAGGAACGCCTCCGCGTCGGCGGGACGCTGCGCCGGGTCGCGCCGGGTGGCGCGCAGCACCAGGGCGTCGACCGCGTCGGGCACCTCGGGTGAGGTCGTGGCGGGAGGGGGCACGTCGTCGTTGACGTGCTGGTAGGCCACCGACATCGCGGTGTCGCCGGTGAAGGGAGGGCGGCCGGTCAGCAGCTCGTAGAGCACGATCCCGGCGGCGTAGACGTCGGTGCGGGCGTCGGCGGCACCCGTGGTGACCTGCTCGGGGGAGAGGTAGGCGACGGTGCCGAGGATGACGCTCCCGCTGGTCGTGCCCGCCTCGGCGGCGGCGCGGACCAGCCCGAAGTCGGCGACCTTGACCGACCCGTCCTTGCCGATGAGCACGTTCTCCGGCTTGACGTCGCGGTGCACCATGCCCGCGCGATGCGCGGAGGCCAGCGCCGAGAGCACCGGCTGCATCACGCTGATCGCCATGGCCAGCGGCAGCTTCCCGCCGCGGTCCAGGATCAGGTCGCGCAGCGTGCACCCCTCGACCAGCTCCATGACCAGGAACACGTGGTCGCCGTCGGATCCGTGGTCCACGCCCTGGTCGTAGACGGCCACGACGTCGTTGTGGTGCAGCTTCGCGGCGGAGCGGGCTTCGCGCTCGAACCGGTCGACGAAGGAGCGGTCGCCCGAGTAGCGGGCGTCCATCACCTTCAGCGCCACCGGGCGCTCCAGGCGGGTGTCCAGACCTCGGTAAACGGTCGACATGCCGCCGCGCGCGATCATCGAGTCGACCCGGTAGCGACGTTCGAGAAAGGCTCCGACGAGGCTGTTGCCCTGTCCTTGCCGCGTCTCAGGTGTCATCGCTCGCCATTCCCCGGGTTCCTTGCCACCACCGATTGTGGCAGGTACGCGCACGGTACCGGTGCTCGGTGGGGCAGAGGTGGTGATCAACAACTTTACCCGCGCGGTGCACGGCACGCCGGGCGGTCATGTGGCAAGGTGTTCGATGTGGTTGCAATCCCTGCTGCCCCGGACGTGCTGGCTCCCGATGTGGAGGTCGTGCCGCTGACCGCCGTGGCTGAGAAGCTCGGTCGGTCCGTCACCCGGGTGCATCAACTCATTCGTGATGGTCATCTGCTCGCCCTGCGGCGGAACAAGGAGCTGGGCGTGCCCAGCGCCTTCTTCGTCGACGACGAGATCGTGAAGGGACTTCCCGGCACGATCACCCTGCTCCGGGACGCCGGTTACCACGAGGACGAGATCCTCCGGTGGCTGTTCACCCCGGACGACACGCTCCCGGGCGCTCCGATCGACGCGTTGCGCGGCGACCGAGGCCGAGAGGTCAAGCGCCGGGCTCAAGCACTGGGCTTCTGACGGACTCCCCGGGTGGCGTGGCACCACCCGGGGAGAACGCGCTCAGCCGGGCTGGTCGTTGTCCTTCATCGAGCCCCAGCCGTGCCACTTGTCGACCTCGATCCAGGCGCTGACCCGCGGGTTCTCCCGGTTCGGGTACTGGTTGCCGAGGTAGTGGTGGGCGAGGCGGTCGATGTCGACCAGCCCCTCGTCGTCCTTGAACTCGGTCACCCGGCCGACGACGGTGACGTGGGTGTACCAGTCGCCGGAATCCAGGACGCTCAGCGTCACGCGCGGGTCCCGCTGGATGTGCTTGAGGCGAACGCGGGCCGCGTCCATGTTGATCAGGACCCGTCCGTCGTCCTCCCACAGGTACCAGGTGGGGGTGGACACCGGCGTGCCGTCGGAACGCAGCGTCGTGATCACGGACGGGTTGGCGCGGCGCAACAGCTCGACGGCGTCGGGCGGCAGCGGCGGCTTGGACATGAGGTCTCCTCGATCACTGGGGTGTCGTTGCGGCGGAGCCGTGAAGATCACCGATCCCCGCGATGAGCATCATCGCCACATCGGCGGCGCGCCGCCATCCGGGGGTGGCGGGGTCCGAACAGTCCCTTTCGCCTGGTCAGCTCGGGCCTGAACCGCCCAGGACCCGCTGCGCGGCGAGCTTCCCCGAGATCAGCACCGGAGGGACCCCGACCCCCGGAGTCGTCCCGGAACCCGCGAGGACGACGTTGCCCGGACCCCGGACCAGGTTCTTCGGCCGGAACGGCCCGGTCTGGGAGAAGGTGTGCGCGGCCGAGAACGGAGTGCCCGCGGCGTGTCCCTCCGCAGCCCACTCCACGGGCGTCACCAGGTCCGACGTCTCGATCGCCGCGCCGAACCCGGAGAACCCCCGGTCGTCGAGAACGCGCACCAGCTCCTCGCGGTAGCGGGGTCCCACGCGCGCCCAGTCGATCGGTCCGGCCTGCAGGTTCGGGCACGGGGCGAGGACGTAGTGCAGTTCCCCGCCGGCCGGCGCCAGCGAAGGATCGCTCGCCGTCGGCCGCGTGACCAGCAGGGACGGGTCGGTCATCGGTCGTCCGTCGCGGATGATCTCGGTGAAGGTGCTCTGCCACGCCTCGCCGAAGGAGATCGTGTGATGGGCCGTCGACCAGCTCCGCGTGGTGCCGGCGTGCAGCACCACGGCCGACGGCGACCAGCGCAACCGGCGCTTCGGCCGGCTGCCCAGCAGCCGGTGCACCACGGGCAGGTCGGGGGTGAGCACCACCGCGTCGGCGGGGATCCGCTCGTCGGCGGTGAGCACCGCGCTGACCCGGTCGCCGCTGCGCTCCAGCCCGGTCACCTCGGTCCCGTACCGGAACTCCACCCCGGCCTGCGCTGCGGCTTCGGCCATCGCCGCGGGGACCGCGTGCATGCCGCCGCGCGGGAACCACACGCCGTTGATCGTGTCCATGTAGGAGATCACCGCGTACAGCGCCAGCGCGCGGCGCGGGTCCAGGCCCGCGTAGAGCGCTTGGAAGGAGAACACCCGGCGCAGCCGCTCGTCGCGCAGGAACCGCCCGATCGCCGGGCCGAGCCTGCCGAAGCCCCCGAGCGCCACCAGCCGCGCCAGTTCCGGCGAGATGAGGTCCAGCGGCGAGTCGAAGTTGGCGTCGATGAACCGGTGCATCTCCGCCCGGTAGACCTCGGTCAGCCAGCGCCGCAGCCGCCGGTACCCGTCGGCCTCGCGTGGTCCGGCCAGCCGCCGCACCTCGTGCTCCATCGCTTCGGCGTCGGTGTGCACGTCCAGCACCGACCCGTCGGCGAACTTGGCCTGGTAGGCCGGGTGCAGCGGGATCAGGTCGAGCCGTTCGCGCACCGACGAGCCGACGGCGTGCAGGGCTTCGTCGAGCAGCTCCGGCATCGTCAGCACGGTCGGGCCGGTGTCGATCCGGTACCCGTCGAGCACCTTCAGGCCGGCTCGGCCGCCCGGAACCTCAGCGCGTTCCACGACCGTCACCCGGCGCCCCGCACCGGCCAGGTGCAGCGCCGCGGACAACCCGGCCAGCCCGGCGCCGACGATCACCACGTGGTCGGTGCGTCCGGTGACCGAGCGCATCGCGTCAGTGGCTTCGGTCGGTGACCGCGATGGCCAGCTCTGCCAGCCGCGACGCCGCGGGCTCGTCAAGCCCTGCGGTGTGCAGCGCGAGCATCGCCGATCCGGTCAGCTCGGTGATCCGCTTCTCCACGGCCGCCACCGCTCCCAGCTCGGTGAGCACCTCGCGGGCCGAGGCCACTCGCTGCTCGGTGAGCAGCGGATCGCCCAGCACCTCGTGCAGCAGGTCCAGCTTCGCCTGGTCGTCGCGCTCGTGGGCGGCCGCGACCGCTTCGGCGATCAGGACCGTGCGCTTGCCCTCGCGCAGGTCGTCCCCGGCGGGCTTGCCGGTGACCGCGGGGTCGCCGAACACGCCGAGCAGGTCGTCGCGCAGCTGGAACGCCACGCCGATGCCGGAGCCGAACCGGCGCAGCGCGGTCAGCGCCTCGGGCGTGGCCCCGGCGATCTCCGCGCCCAGCTCGAGCGGCCGCTGCACGGTGTAGGAGGCGGCCTTGAGCAGGCAGATCTTCAGCGCGGCTTCGGGCGACTCGTCGACGTTGACCTGTCCCAGCACGTCCAGGTACTGGCCGGAGAGCACCTCGGTGCGCATCGCGCGCCACGGCCGCAGTGCCCGCGTCATCGCCTCGGCCGGGATGCCCGAGGTGTGCAGCATGTCGTCGGCCCAGGCCAGCGCGAGGTCGCCGAGCAGCACGGCCGCGGCCATGCCGAACTGGGTGTCGTCGCCGGTGTAGTCGGAGTCCCGGTGCTGCTGCTGGAACCGGCGGTGGATCGTCGGTTTGCCGCGCCGCGTGTCGGACTCGTCGATGAGGTCGTCGTGCACCAGCGCGCACGTCTGGATCAGCTCCAGGGCGCTGGCGGCCTGGAGCATCGCCTCCGCCTCGGGCCCGGTGGCCGCGCCACCGCAGGCCCGCCAACCCCACCAGGCGAAGGTCGGGCGGATGCGCTTGCCGCCGCCGAGCACGAAGTCGTTGAGCTCGGCAACCGCCGACCCGACGGCGGGGTCGAGGTCGGCCGCCTCGTCGCGCCGGGCCTGCAGGCAGGTGGCCAGCACCCGCTGGACGTGACCGGGCAGATCAGCTTCGAAATCGGCGTTGCCGCCGACGGCCCGCATGGTGGCCGAGTACATGGGAGGCACGCCTCCATCCTGCGCGATGCCGTCACGCGGTTTCCTGCGGGGCCACGGCGTTGCTCCCCGTATCTGGGCGAACTCCGGAGGGTGACGATCTCGGATGTTGGGGCTCCGTGCGAAGCCCGTGATCAGAGCTTGGCGCCGGGTCGGGTTCGCAGGTGGTTGCGCAGCGCGAGCGTGGCGATCAGGACCGCCGCGACGATCGCGACTCCGCCCACCAGCAGTGCCCATCCGATCCAGTCCATCCCGGAACCGGTGGTGAACTGGAAGGTCGCGTAAGGCTGGGTGACCTCGCCCGGGCTCAGCAGCCAGGTGACCGTGCCCGCGCTCTCCTCGCCGTTGGTCGTGGTGATCTGACCCGGTGCGCTGATCTTGAGCTCGATGCCGCTGTCGGTGTCCGCCAGCGGCGTCAGGTCCGCCTGACCTTGGAAGATCACCAGCGAGCCGCTGCGGTGCATCTGGAGGGAGAAGCGCGAATCCGTCGGGCTCATCGCCGCTGCGAGCTGCTCGACCTCCTGGAAGGAGAGGTCGTTGAACGACAGGTTCGCCCCGACCCTGGTGCCCTCATGGTAGGGCCGGACCTGGACGCGATCGGCCAGGTTCGGGGGCGGTCGGAGGTCGAACGGTACTTTGCCGTCCGGCGTTTCGGTGGCCACCAGCACCTCTCCGGAGACCTTGTCGTCGCCGGAGATGGTCATGGCGGACCTGACGTGCAGGCACCCGCTGAGCATCGTGCCGAGCAGGATGATCAGCAGTACCAACAGGGTTCGGCGCGGTGTGTTGCCCTCCACGCGAGGGATGCTGCCACCGAAGCGGGGAGTTCGCCGTTCGTGTGATCGTCGGCGGTGTCCGCTTTTCGTCGTATCGCGTCGGTTCTTTCGGCGCGCGCTAGCGTGGGCCGCATGGGAGTTGACCACAACGGCGTACACGCGATCAGCGACCGGTTCGTCGACGAGCTGGCGGCGCTCGATCCGATCGCGAGCACCTACCTGGGCCTGCCCGGTGGGGAAGAGCAACTGACCGACTACTCGCCCGACGGCCACCGGGCGCGCGCCGAACTGGCAGCCCGCAGCCTCGCCGAGGTGCGCGAGGCCGAACCGGCCGACGACGCCGAGCGCATCGCGAAGGCGGTGTTCACCGAGCGCATCGGGCTCGACCTCGAACTGCACGAGATCGGCGCGGACATGTCCTCGCTGAACGTGATCGCCAGCCCGGCGCAGGAGCTGCGGCAGGTCTTCGACCTGATGCCCGGTGACACCGACGCCGACTGGCGGACCATCGGCCGCCGCCTCTCGGCGATGCCCGAAGCAGTCCTGGGGCTGCGCGCGGGCCTGACCGAAGCGGCCGCGGCGGGCAACGTCTCCGCGGCGCGGCAGGTCCGCAAGGTCGCCGAGCAGTGCGACACCTGGTCCGGGCGCAAGGGCGAGGAGTCGTTCTTCGCCGCGATGGTCGGCCGCGCCCAGGGCATCGAGGACTCGCTGCGCCGTGAGCTGGAGACGGCCGCGGAATCGGCCGCGGAGGCCTACGCCGGCCTGGCCGACTACCTGCGCGGCGACCTCCTGCCCAAGGCGCCGGAGAAGGACGCGGTGGGGGAGGAGCGCTACCGGCTCTGGTCGCGCTACTTCACCGGCGCGAAGCTCGACCTGCGCGAGGCCTACGAGTGGGGCTGGCAGGAGTTCTCCGGCATCGAGGCGGAGATGAAGCAGGTCGCGAACCGGATCAAGACCGGCGCGACGCTGGCCGAGGCCGCGGCCGTGCTCGACGCCGACGAGCGCTACCGGGTGCGCGGTCAGCGCGAGTTCGAGCAGTGGATGCAGCGGTTGTCCGACCAGGCCCTCGCCGACCTGCGCGGAACGCACTTCGAGATCCCGGACGCGCTGATGCGGCTGGAGTGCAAGATCGCCCCGCCGGGCGGGGGCGTCGGCGCCTACTACACCGGTCCCACCGACGACTTCTCGCGTCCCGGCCGGATGTGGTGGTCGGTTCCCGCCGACCGGCAGGACTTCCCGACCTGGCGCGAAGTGTCCACTGTGTACCACGAGGGCGTGCCCGGGCATCACCTGCAGGTGGCGACCTCGGTGCACGAGGCCCAGCGGCTCAACAAGTTCCAGCGGCTGGCCTGCTTCGTCTCCGGCCACGGCGAGGGCTGGGCGCTCTACGCGGAGCGGTTGATGCGCGAGCTCGGCTACCTCTCCGACGACGGCGACCTGCTCGGCATGCTCAACGACCAGCTCTTCCGCGCCGCGCGCGTGGTCGTGGACATCGGCATGCACCTGGAGCTGGAGATCCCCGCCGGAACGGGGTTCCACGAGGGTGAGAGGTGGACGCCGGACCTGGGGCTGGAGTTCATGCTCAGCCGCACCATCACCGACCCGGCGCAAGTGCGCGACGAGATCGACCGCTACCTGGGCTGGCCCGGTCAGGCGCCGTCCTACAAGCTCGGCGAACGCTTGTGGCGCGCCGCTCGCGACGAGGCCAGGCAGCGCCACGGCGCGAACTTCGACGTCAAGGCGTTCCACACCGAAGCCCTCAAGATGGGCTCGATGGGCCTGGACACCCTCCGCGAACAGCTCGTGGAGCTGTAGGACCGACGGGAGGAGAACTGCGGTGTTCGCCCTGGCGAGCACCGCAGTTCCGCGCCGGTCAGGCCAGGGGGAGGGGACGGCCCAGGACCGCGAAGGGCCTGGGATCGCCGGTGAAGCTGTAGTTGCGCAGGACGTCCTGGAAGCCGACGCGCTGGTAGAGCTTCCAGGCGCGGGTCGGGCCCTCCGGGGTGGACAGCAGGACCTTGCTGCCGGGCGCTCCGGCGAGCAGCTTGCGCAGGATCTCCTCGCCGAGCCCGGCGCCCTGCGCGCTCGGGTGCACGTGGAGCTCGGTGAGCTCGAAGTAGTCCTCCAGCCAGGACTCCCCGCCGACGCCCGTGGTCGCCAGCCCTTGCCGGACCTGCTCGTGCCACCACTGCCCCGGGGCGCCGAGGTAGCCGTAGCCGATGCCGGTGAGCTCGTCGTCGTCGTTGAACGCGCCGATGCAGCGCCAGCCGGCGCGAAGCATGTGGGCCGACCACATCGGAGCGCGCTGCTGGGCGGTCACCGGTGGGTAGCCCATCGCGGTCACGTAGATCCGGAGGGCTTCCGGGAGTCTCGCTCGCAACTGTTCGGCGGTCAGTTCGAATACCCGGTCGCAGCTGGGGGAGGGCGCAGCGGTCACGGCCGAACACTAACGCCTCTCGGGTCTGAGGTCTTTCCTGCTCCCGGGCAACGCCGTTCGCCGGTGCTTCACGCCCGCAGGCACTCGAACAGGTGAGCTACGGCGCATCGCTTGAGTCGATCTCCGTTCGACGCTAATCTGAGCTTGTTCGAACGAGAGTTCGACGAACCCTCGTTCGAACCTCGGTCCGGCGGTGGGGTGGGGGAAGCACCTCACCGCCGGGCCTCACAGCTGAAGGGAGAGAGCCGATGTCTTATCCCACCGACCTGTCGATCCCGTCGCCGCGCTACTCCGTCGAGAACCAGGGGCCCACGCCGGAAGCGGACACGCCCGCCGGTGCCCTCTCACTCCTGCTGCACGCGCGAACCTGCCTGCACGAGGCCGAGACCGCGGACCGCCCGGGTGAGCGGTTCATCGCCGCGCACCTGGCGGCGCTGCGGGCGGCCACAGCGGTGGTCGTGGCGCGTGCCGCGCCGCGCGAGGACAAGCGCCCGGCGAGCGTGTGGCAGCTGCTCACCGCCGCCGCACCAGAACTGCGCGAGTGGGCCGCCTACTTCGCCGCGCGCTCCAACCGGCGGGCCGCTGCCGAGGCCGGTGTTCCGACCACGACCGACGCGCACGCCGACGAACTGCTGGACAACAGCCGGGAATTCCTCGGCATCGTGGGGCGGAGCCTGCTGGGGGCGACGCGTGAACGGTACTGACGTGGGACTCGACTACGGACGCATGCTCGATCAGCTGGGCGTCGAAGCGCAGCTGCTGACCGCCGCGACGCACGACGCGCACGCTGACGCACCGGTGTTCAGCGCGTCCGGCCGCACGGTCGGCCAGACCCTCCGGCACCTCGGTGATCTGTGCGAGGACGTGCTCTGCTGGCTCGGATCACCGGATGCTCAACGCCACTGGGATCTTTCCGCCGAACCCGACCTCCGGGAGCTGACCAACCGGTTCGCCGTCCGGATGGCCGACCTGCTCGCCGAGTTCATCTCCCGCCCGCCGGACGACCCGTGCCCGACGTGGTGGCCCGAGCAGCACACCGTGGCCTTCTGGGTGCGGCGGATGCTGCACGCCGCCACCGTGCACCGCGCCGACGTGCAGACGGCGGCGGGCATCGAGCACACGCCGATCGATCCGGAGGTCGCCGCCGACGGCATCGACGAGGTGCTGCGGGCCTGGTTCGGCTACCGGCTGCACTCGTTGCGGATCACCGCGACCCGGCCCTGCTCGGTGGGCGTGCACGTGCCCGGACGCAACTGGCTGATCACCGCGGACCCGAGCGGCGCCGCGGTGACCAGCTCCGAGGACGTGGCCACCACGACCCCGGACGCGGTGGTCGGCGGTGACCCGAGCGCGGTCTACCTGTGGATGTGGGGGCGCTTGCCCAACCGCGCGGTGGAGACCAGCGGCGACCCGGATGCCATCGCCCAGCTCTGGGGCCTGCTGCAGCTGGCGACCCGATGACCACGGGACCGGCGTGGCCGGTTCGGCGAAATTCGATTGCCCTAGCCCAGGAGGTGACACATCGTGGACGGATGCTGATCCGCCGCGAAACCCCCGCCGACCTCGCCGCCATCCGCCAGGTGCACGCGGCGGCCTTCGCCGACGCCGAGAACCCCGACCGTGAGCCGGTCGAGGTCGGACTCGTCGACGCCCTGCGCGCGGGCGAGGCGTGGCTTCCGGCGTTGTCGCTGGTCGCCGAGCGATCCGGGCAGATCGCCGGGCACGTCGTGTGCAGCCGGGCGCACGTCGGCGAGGTGCCGGTGCTGGCGCTCGGACCGATCGGCGTGCCCCCGGAGTCGCAGCGCGCGGGCATCGGATCGGCGCTCATGCACGCCGTGCTCGGCGCCGCCGACGCGCTGGGCGAACCGCTGGTCGCACTGCTCGGCCACCGCGAGTACTACCCCCGGTTCGGCTTCGAACCCGCGGCGGACTTCGGCATCGCACCGCCGGTGGCCGAGTGGGCCTCGCACTTCCAGGTCCGCCCGCTGACCGCCCACGACCCGGCCGTGCGCGGCGAATTCGCCTACGCCGCACCGTTCATGCAGCTGTAGCGGACGCTCACGCCCGCAGCCGGAGACCTTTCGGCGTGGCGCGGAACCCCGCCTCGGTGAGGACCTCCGCCAGCCGCGAACCCCACGCGCCTTCGCCGTCGGCCCGCTCGACCGCGAGCTGGTCGAGCCAGCCCTCGCGCACCACGCGGGCCAGGCCCGCTGCCGCCGCTCGGAGCGCGGCGTCGTCGTCGGTGAACGACAGCAGCGACTTGCCGCCGCGTTCGACGTAGAACACCGCCTCACCGGCCACCAGCACCACCAGCGCACCGGCCTTCCGGCCCGGCCGGTGCCGGGTGTCGCCCATCGGCGCGGGCCAGTCCAGCGCACCGCCGTAGGGCTGCGCGGGATCGGCGGCGGCCAGCACCACCGCATCGGTGCTCGCCTCGTCGTCGCCGGAGAGCGCCCGCAGCCGGTCGATCGCACCCGGAACCGCGAACTGCGCGGCGCCGAGCCCTTCGATCACGTAACCGCGCCGGCAGCGCCCGGACTCCTCCATCGCCCGAAGCACCTTGTACACCGCCGAGAACCCGCCGGTCACCCGCTCGACGTCCAGGGCGCCCCGGGTCAGCACCCCGTGCCGTTCCAGGAACGCTTCGGCGCGGGCGTGCGCGCGGCGCGTCGGTTCGGCGGCGGGTTGCGGGGCGAGCGACCAGCGTCCGGACACCGTCGGCGGTCCGCTGCGCGGCGGCATCGACGGGCGTCCGGCGCGCAGCCGCGCGTACCGGCCGCGCGGCGCGCTGCGACGCGGCTTGTGCGCGGCACCGCGGCCGGAGACCAGGGCGCGCAGCGGTGCGAGGGTGTCGTTGGTGACCGCCCCGGCCCAGACCAGGTCCCACAGCGCGGTGGTGATCGCGTCGTCGGCAGGTGCCTCCTCCTCCTGCTCCAGCAGGAGCCCACCGGCCCGGTCGGCCAGCTGCCGGAAGAACAGCGCTCCACCCTCCAAAGAGGACAGAACCGCCCGGTGCAGCGGTGAATCCGTCGAATCCTCCGGGAGGTCCGGCAGCAGGAGGTCGGCGACATCGGTCGGGGCCAGCGCGATCCACCCGTCACCGCCGGCCAGCGAGCCCGACCCCACCCAGCTCACCTCGCCGGTCGCGGTCAGCTCGTCGAGCAGTGCGGGGGAGTAGCCGGGCAACCGCGCGGGCAGCACCAGCGACTCCAGCGCGCTCGCCGGGACCGGTGCCCCGGCGAGCTGCTCGACCACCGAGTACACGTCGTCCACGGTCGGAGCGGTGCGCAGCCGCGCGCCGATGCCGTGCCACACCGGCAGGAAGCGGCCCAGCGCAGCGGGTTCCACCGGCTCGACCTCGGCCCGCAGTCGAGCCAGCGACGCCCGCCGCAACCGGCGCAGCACCTCGGCGTCGCAGTAGTCCAGCGCACCCCCGCCACCGGCCTCCAAGGGACGCAACTCGCCGCGCACCAGACGTCCTGAGCCGGTCAGCCGGTCCAGCACGCCGTGCACCACGGCCACGCCCAGCCCGAACCGCCGGGCGGCGGCGTCGGCGGTGAACGGACCGCGGCACCGCGCGTAGCGGATCAGCAGGTCGGCCAGCGGATCGGCGACGGGCTCGGTGAACGCCTCCGGCACACCGACCGGCAGTGCGACGCCGAGCGCGTCGCGCACCTTGCCCGCGTCCTCGATCGGGATCCAGCGCTGCTCGCCGGCCATCCGGACCTGCAGGACGCGGCGCTGCTCGGCCAGCTCGTCGAGCCATTCCGGCCGCACACCGCGTTTCTCGGCCTCCGACGTGGACAGATCGCCGAGGAAGCGCAGCAGGTCGGCCGCGCCTTCGGCGTCGCGCGCGTGGCGCTCGGGGGCGAGCCGCTGCAACTGCTGCTCGATCTCGTCCAGGGCCTCGGAATCCAGCAGTTCGCGAAGCGCCTCCGAGCCCAGCAGCTCGGCGAGCAGCGTCGAGTCCAGGCTCAGCGCCGCCGACCGGCGCTCGGCCAGCGGAGCGTCGGTCTCGTAGAGGAACATGCCGATGTAGCCGAACAGCAGGCTGCGCGCGAACGGCGACGGCGTCGGCGTCTCGACCTCGACGACCCGCACCTTGCGGGCCGCGACCTGCTGCATCAGCTCGGTCAGACCCGGCACGTCGTAGACGTCCTGCAAGCATTCCCGCATCGCCTCCAGCACGATCGGGAATTGCTCGTACTGCGCCGCCACGGTGAGCAGCTGCGCCGACCGCTGCCGCTGCTGCCACAGCGGGGTGCGGCGGCGGGGGTCCCGGCGCGGCAGCAGCAGGGCCCGCGCCGCGCACTCCCGGAACCGGGCGGCGAACAGCGCCGAACCGCCGACTTCGTCGGTCACCATCTGCTGCACCTCGGCCGGTGGGAGCAGCACGTCCTCGGCGGTCGGCAGCACTTCGGCGCCGGAATCGTCGAGCGCGTCGGCCAGCCGCAGCACGATGCCGTCGTCGGAGGAGGCGATCTGCGGTTCGACACCCCGCCGTTCCCTGATCCGCGCGCCGACCGCCAGCGCCCACGGCCCGTTGACCTGGGCGCCGAAGGGGGAGTGGATCACCATCCGCCAGTCGCCGAGCTCGTCGCGGAACCGCTCGACCACGATCGTCCGGTCGTCCGGCACGTGCCGCGTGGCACGCCGCTGCTCGTCCAAGTAGGACATCAGGTTGTCGCGGGCCCACTCGTCCAGCCCGGCCGCCGTGATGCGCTCCCGGGCGTCGTCGGCATCCGCGCTGGTCAGCTCGCGGACGAAGGCGCCCAGGGCGCGGCCGAGCTCCAGCGGGCGTCCGGGTTGATCGCCCTTCCAGAACGGCATCCGCCCGGGTTCGCCCGGCGCCGGGGTGACGATGACCCGGTCGTGGGTGATGTCCTCCACCCGCCACGCGCTCGTGCCCAGCAGGAACGTGTCGCCGACGCGGGATTCGTAGACCATCTCCTCGTCGAGCTCACCGACCCGCACGCCACCGCGACCGGCCTCCTCGTCGCCGGGCGTGGTCACCGTGAACAGGCCCCGGTCGGGGATGGTGCCGCCGGAGGTCACCGCGAGCCGCTGCGCGCCGGGACGGGCGCGCAGCTCGTCGTTGACCCGGTCCCACACGATCCTCGCCCGCAGCTCGCCGAACTCCTCGCTGGGATAGCGCCCGGCGAGCATGTCCAGCACCGCGTGCAGCGCCGAGTCCGGCAGCCCCGCGTACGGCGCCGAGCGGCGCACCAGCGCGGCGAGCTCGGCCACCGGCCAGTCGTCCATCGCCGCCATCGACACGATCTGCTGCGCCAGCACGTCCAGCGGGTTGCGCGGGTAGGAGATCGACTCGATCAGCCCGCCCGCCATCCGCTCCGACACCACCGCGCACCCGACCAGGTCGCCGCGGAACTTCGGGAACACCACGCCGCGGGAGACCGCGCCGACCTGGTGACCGCCGCGCCCGATGCGCTGCAAACCGGAGGCCACCGTCGGCGGCGTCTCGATCTGGACCACCAGGTCGACCGCACCCATGTCGATGCCCAGCTCCAGCGACGAGGTCGCCACCACGCACGGCAGGTGCCCGGACTTGAGCTCCTCCTCGACGACGGCCCGCTGCTCCTTCGACATCGAGCCGTGGTGCGCCTTGGCCACCACCGGCGGAGCTCCCGAGCCGATGCCGGAGCCGCCGACGGCCTCCGCCGGGAACCGGGTCATCGGCTCCGTTTGCTCGGCGGCGAGCTCGTTGATGCCGGCGGTGAGCCGCTCGGCCAGCCGCCGCGAGTTGCTGAACACGATCGTCGAGCGGTGCTGGCGGATCAGCTCCAGGACGCGCTCCTGGACCGAGGGCCAGATCGAGGTGTGCTGCTCGGCCGCCTGCTCTCCGGTCTCGCCGGTGGACGCGCCGAGCTCGGCCATGTCCGGAACCGGCACCTCCACCCGGACCTCGACCTCCTTGGGGTGGGCGGGCTGCACGGTGCGCACCGGCCGACCGCCTGCCAGGTAGGTCCGGACCTCCTCGACCGGTCGCACCGTCGCCGACAGCCCGACGCGCTGCGCGGGGCGGGCCAGCAGCTGGTCGAGCCGTTCCAGCGACAGCGCCAGGTGCGCTCCGCGCTTGGTGCCCGCGACCGCGTGCACCTCGTCGACGATCACCGTCTCCACCCCGGCCAGCGATTCGCGCGCGGCCGAGGTCAGCAGCAGGAACAGCGATTCCGGGGTGGTGACCAGCACGTCCGGCGGTGTGCGGGCGAAGGAACGTCGCTGGTCGGCGGGGGTGTCACCGGTGCGGATGCCGACCTGGATGTCCGGTGGATCGCCACCCAGCCGCTGGGTGGCCTGGCGGATCCCGGCCAGCGGCGCGCGCAGGTTGCGCTCCACGTCGACGGCCAGGGCCTTCAGCGGTGACACGTAGAGCACCCGGCAGCGCTTCTTCGGCTCCGACGGCACGCCCTCGGAGGCGAGCCGGTCCAGCGCGGCGAGGAAGGCCGCGAGCGTCTTGCCGGAGCCGGTCGGCGCCACCACCAGGGCGTGCTCGCCCGCCGCGATGGCCTGCCACGCGCCCCGCTGCGCCTCGGTGGGCGCGTCGAAGGCGCTGCGGAACCAGTCGCGGGTCGCTGCGGAGAAACCGTCCAGCACGTCGCTCATGCTCCCCATGCTGGACCACGACACCGACGAACGGCGCTGGTGATGGCGCTCGTCGGGCCCCGAGGCCTACCGCGACCGCGGGGGCGGGCCGCTCACTTCCGGTTCTGCCAGAAGAAGCGGATGGCCAGCGCGATCACGGCGATGAGGGTCGCGGCGATCACCACTTGCCCCAGCGGCGTGGACATACCGGTCGGATCGGTCTGCAGGAGCAGCACACCACCAGCGTACGGGCGCCACGTAGGCTGGTCGACGATGCGCCACACCGCTTTCCGCCAACGCATGGCCGAGGAGTTCGGCAGGGTCCGGTCCGAGATGCTCGCCCAGGACCACGTGTTCTCGGCCCTCGGAGGACGCACCGTGGACCAGGCCCTGGAGGACGGCTACACGACCAAGGAGGTCTGGGCCGCGGTCTGCGAGACCTTCGAGGTCCCGGCCGAACGCCGCTAGGGGTTGCAGCGGGCTCTGCCGCGCGGGTCGTGGAGCTCTCAGCCCCGGGCCCCGTCCTCCTGCTGGAAGTCGGCCCACGGGTTCTGGGCGCTGATCTGCTGCTGCTCGGTGCGCCCGACTTCGCGGTAGTGGTCGTAGGCGCGGCGGCGCTCCTGGCGCATGTGCTCGAGCCGGTCCGCCGTGACCCGTCGTCGCTGCTCAGGCGTGGCGTGGCCCTCCGCGACGGCCAGTTCGTCGGCGCACATCGGTTCGAGTTCGGAGATCCGCCGCTCGTCGGCGATCACGGACTCGGGGTCCTCCTGGACCGGCGGCTCGTGGTGGCGGTAGCGCACGTAGGGGTTGTCCTCGGGGAGCCCGCCGCTGACCCGGCCGTAGAAGCCGAAGAACATCAGCACCAGACCCGCGACGAAGCTGAACACCACGTTGCTCATCTCGAAGGCGAACACGTTCCACGGGGTGTGGAGCAGGCCGAGGTTGATCAGCCCGGACAGGAAGAACAGCACCCCGATGGCGGCCGTGGTGGTGGAGGCGACGGGGCCGCCCCAGGCCGCGGCGGCGACCAGGGCGGCGCCGACGACGATCGACACCACGGCGAGCAGGCCGTTGCTGGACAGCCCCAGCACGTCGATTCCGTCGGTGGTGAACAGCGGGACCCGGTTGGCGAGCCCGAGCACGCCGAAGACCATCAGGCACGCCCCGAACACGGCCGCGGCGATCCGGTAGAAGCGGTTCAGCGGGTGTTCCGGTGGTAGGTAGCGATCCATGCGCATGTCGGGCACCTCCTGCGAGCGAGGTAATCCCGAGTGTCCACCTGTGGTGCGCTGATCGCACTGTCACTCGACCAGGTGATGCATCCGGCGTGTCGGCATGACGCTCGAACATCCGTTCGCTTAGTATGGGTTCACGGACCGGGAAGGCCCGCAAACCCCGCGAGTCGGATTGTCGGTCCCAGCCCGTAGCGTCTGAAACGACGTGAACGACTCGCTCCCCAGAGAGTCGCCCGAAGACCCGACTCGAAGACTTCACCGAGGTGGACCCCGATGGCAGCAGCGACACCGGACAAGGGCAAAGCGCTGGAGCTGGCGCTCGCTCAGATCGACAAGCAGTTCGGCAAGGGATCGGTCATGCGGCTCGGCGACGACTCGCGGCCGCCGGTCGAGGTCATCCCGACCGGTTCGATCTCGCTGGACGTCGCACTGGGCATCGGCGGCCTGCCGCGCGGTCGTGTCGTGGAGATCTACGGCCCGGAGAGCAGCGGTAAGACCTCGGTCGCCCTGCACGCCGTGGCCAACGCCCAGAAGCTCGGCGGCACGGCGGCCTTCGTCGACGCCGAGCACGCGCTGGACCCGGAGTACGCCAAGGCGATCGGTGTGGACACCGACGCGCTGCTGGTCTCCCAGCCGGACACCGGTGAGCAGGCGCTGGAGATCGCGGACATGCTGATCCGCTCCGGTGCGCTGGACGTCATCGTCATCGACTCGGTGGCCGCGCTGGTGCCGCGCGCCGAGATCGAGGGCGAGATGGGCGACAGCCACGTGGGTCTGCAGGCCCGCCTGATGAGCCAGGCGCTGCGGAAGCTGACCTCCGCGCTGTACAACGCCAAGACCACCGCGATCTTCATCAACCAGCTCCGCGAGAAGGTCGGCGTCATGTTCGGCTCCCCGGAGACCACCACCGGTGGTAAAGCGCTGAAGTTCTACTCCTCGGTGCGACTGGACGTGCGCCGGATCGAGACGCTCAAGGACGGCTCCGACGCGGTCGGCAACCGGACCCGCGTGAAGGTCGTCAAGAACAAGGTCGCACCGCCGTTTAAGCAGGCCGAGTTCGACATCATCTACGGCATCGGCATCAGCCGCGAGGGCTCGCTGATCGACATGGGCGTCGAGCAGGGCATCATCCGCAAGTCGGGTGCCTGGTACACCTACGAGGGCGACCAGCTGGGCCAGGGCAAGGAGAACGCCCGCAAGTTCATGCGGGAGAACCCTGACGTGGCCAACGAGATCGAGAAGCGGATCAAGGAGAAGCTCGGCATCGGCGCCACCCTCGACGCCGAGGGCGGCGACAGCGCCGCCGAGCCGGCGCCGGTCGAGTTCTGATCGACGCCTTGGCACGGATGAACGACGAAGGAACGCGCCGGGGGAGCGGTCGTCGCGCCCCCGGCGCCGAACCTCGCGACGGCGAGGCGGCGGAGAAGAAGCAGCCTCGCAAGCCCGAGGACCCCGCCGCGCAGGCCCGCGACATCGTGTACCGGCTGCTGGCCAGTCGCGCTCGCAGCCGACTCGAACTGCGGCAGGCGTTGCTGCGCAAGGACATCGAGGAAGACGTCGCCGACGGCGTGCTGCAGAAGTTCGCCGACGCGGGCCTCATCGACGACGCCTCGTTCGCCGAGGAGTGGGTGAACCAGCGCCAGCGCTCCCAGGGCCTGGGGCGCAAGGCGCTGGGCTTCGAGCTGCGGCGCAAGGGCATCGACGAGCACCTCGTGGAATCGGCTCTGTCCAACGTGGACAACGATGCCGAAGCTGAGCGCGCCCGCGAACTGGTGCAGCGCAAGCTGCGCAGCACAGGATCGCTCGACTACACCGCGAAGGTGCGCCGCCTGGTCGGCATGCTCGCCCGCAAGGGCTACTCCGAAGGTCTGGCCTACCGCATCGTCAAGGAGGAGATCGAGAACGCCGGCGACGCGGCGGACTCCGACTTCTCCTGACCCCTGGCGGCTTTCTGGGCCGTTGGGGTGAAGCCCGGTGAATACCCCGAGCGGAGCTGATCTCTCTCCCTAGGCTCCAGCGCGCCGCGTGGATCGGCGCATTGGACGTCGGTCGCGCTCGACGGACCTGGGGGACAAGGTGAGTCAGCCCGCGCGAACACCAACGCAGAACCCGTACGTGGCCCAGCCGAAACCGAAGTTCGGCGGGCTGGCGTGGACAGCGCTCATCCTCGGAATCGTCGGGATCTGCGGATCGATCCTGCCGATCCTGAACAACGCCACGGCCCTGGCCGCGCTCGTCGGTCTGGTGCTGGGCGTCATCGCGCTGTTCGGAAGCCGGAAGGTGCTGGCCGGACTCGGCGCGGTGCTGTGTGCGCTGGGGATCGCCGCCACCGCCGTGCTCCAAGGGCTCGTGGTCGCCGAGCTGGACCGGGTGCTCCCCGGTGCGCAGCAAGAACAGCCGCCGTCGAGCGCGCCGGCCCCCGCTCTGCGGCTGCCGTTCGGCGAACGGCACACCTGGCCGAAGGGGCGGACGATCTCGATCCTCCCGCCCGTTCACTACGAGGAGACCAGCCAGTTCTCCCGTCCTCCCGAGGGGAAGCGGCACGTCCAGTTCGACGTGGCGGTGCGCAACGGCGGTGACACCGCTTACAACGTCATCAACGCGACGATCACTGTCACCCACAACGGGCGGCTCGCCCAGCAGCACTTCGGAGCGGGGGATCCGATCCCGGTGGCGCAGCTGCCGCCGGGCGGAGAAGTGCTCTACACCATGGTTTTCGAGATCGGGGCCGAGCCGGGCGAGCTCCAGGTCAGCGTGCAGCCGGCGTTCGCCGCTGAGGAGACCGCCCACTTCGCCGGTCCGTTCTGACTGTGGGACGTGGGTACCAGAACGTCGGTGGCGCGTCGTAGGGTTCCTGGCCATGACGAAGTCGAGGAGCCCGCAGCACATCGTGTGGGACTGGAACGGAACACTTCTTGACGACAACCACGCGGTCGTGGCCGCGGTGAACAGCGTGTGCACCCGGTTCGGCCGGGAGCACATCGACATCGACGAGTGGCGCACGATCTACAGCCGGCCGTTGCGCGCCTGCTACGAGACCCTCCTGCGGCGCGAGATCGCCGAGGACGACTGGGCCGCTGTCGACGAGCTCTACCACGTCGCCTACCGGGAACTGCTGGACTCCTGCGGCATGACCGAGGGCGTGCCGCACGTGCTGCAGGACTGGGCGGCGACCGGCCGGACCCAGTCGCTGCTGTCGATGTGGTTCCACGACGAGCTGGTCGAGCTGGTCACGGCCCGCGGTCTGCACGAGCTCTTCGACCGGATGGACGGGCTGCGCACCTCGGTGGGCGGCGGGTCCAAGGACGAGCACCTGCGCGCCCACCTCAAGGTGCAGGAGCTCGATCCGGCCGAGGTGGTGCTCATCGGTGACGTCCTCGACGACGCCCACGCGGCCGAGCAGGCCGGTGCGCAGTGCGTTCTGGTGACCACCGGCGTGATGGACCGCCCCAAGCTGGAGAAGTCCGGGTACCCGGTCGTGGACTCGATTCCGGAGGCCCTCACCCTGATCGCGGCGTGAAGCCGGGGCGCCCGCCGGAGCGGGCGCCCCGAGCGTCAGCGCAGCGCGGCGGCCTCGGCGGCCAGCTGCTCGATCTTCGCCCAGTCACCCGCTGCCAGCAGGTCCTTCGGAGCGAGCCAGGAGCCGCCGACGCAACCGACGTTGGGCAGTGCCAGGTAGTCCGGCGCGGTCGCCGGGCTGATCCCGCCGGTCGGGCAGAACCGCAGGTGCGGCAGGGGGCCGGCGATGCCCTTGAGGAACGGCACCCCGCCGCTGGGCTCGGCGGGGAAGAACTTCATCGCGCTCGCCCCGCGCTCGGCCAGCCGCATCGCCTCCGACACCGTGCCGGCACCCGCCAGGTACGGCACCCCGGAGGCGTCCAGGTCGTCCAGCAGCCGGTCGGTGGTGCCGGGGGTGACCAAGTAGCGCGCACCGGCGTCGGCGGCCTGCTTGGCCTGGCCGACCTCGGTGATCGTGCCGGCGCCGGCGACCATGTCGGGCACCTCGGCCGCGATGCGTTCGATGGCCGGGAGACCGGCCGGGGTGCGCAGGGTGACCTCGATGGTCCGGATTCCGCCGCGCAGCAGCGCTTCGGCCAGCGGGACGGCGTGCTCGGCGTCGCCGAGGGCCACGACCGGCACCACGGGTGCCAGGTCGAAAACGTCGGCTGCGGTGTTCATCTGCTCGTCCAATCGCGTCGGGGCGGTGGTTCCGCCGCTGGTCATACTCGCACCTGCGGTTGGGCCTGCCCGAACACGCTCGCGCCCTGGTCGGCCCTGCCGACGGCCTGGCGGAAGGCGGCGAACAGCTCCCGGCCGGTGCCGAACGGCGCCGGGTCCGCCCCGCGCGCGGGTTGCCGCGCGGTGAGCTCGTCGTCGGGCACGAGGGCTTCCAGCGTGCCCCGGTCGGCGTCGAGCCGGATCACGTCGCCGTCCTGGATGCGCGAGAGCGGTCCGCCCGCAGTGGCTTCCGGGGTGAGCTGGATGGCGGCCGGGATCTTGCCGGAGGCGCCCGACATCCGGCCGTCGGTGACCAGCGCGACCTGGTGCCCGCGATCCATCAGCACGCCCAGCGCCGGGGTGAGGCCGTGCAGCTCGGGCATGCCGTTGGCCTGCGGGCCCTGGTTGCGGATCACGACCACGACGTCGTGGTCGATCTCGCCCGCGGAGAAGGCCGCGGTGAAGTCGTGCTGGTCGTCGAAGACCCGCGCCGGCGCGGTAACGGTGCGGTGCGTGGCGGCCACGGCCGACACCTTGATCACCGCGCGTCCGAGGTTGCCCTCCAGCACGCGCAGTCCGCCGTCGGGCGCGAACGGGTCGTCGACGCCGCGCAGCACGTCGGTGTCCAGGCTCTTGGCGGGACCATCGCGCCACACCAGCTCGCCGTCGTCGAGGAACGGCTGCTGCCGGTAGCGGTCCAGGCCGGGCCCGGCGACCGTCTTGACGTCGGCGTGCAGCAGGCCCGCGTCGAGCAGCTCACCGATCAGCGTCTGCACGCCACCGGCCGCCGCGAAGTGGTTGATGTCGGCGGATCCGTTCGGGTAGACCTTCGCCAGCGACGGCACGACCGCCGACAGCTCCGAGAAGTCGTCCCAGGTCAGCTCGATGCCCGCGGCCGCGGCGATGGCCGGCAGGTGCAGCGTGTGGTTGGTCGAGCCGCCGGTGGCCAACAGCGCGACCACGCCGTTGACGATGGCCTTCTCGTCGAGCAGCTCGCCGATCGGCGTGCGTCCCTCGCCCTGGCCGAGCCGCACGACCTGACGGCCGGCTTCCTCGGTGAGCGCCTTGCGCAGCGGGGTGCCCGGCGGCACGAAGCTGGAGCCGGGCAGGTGCAGGCCCATGACCTCGACGACCAGCTGGTTGGAGTTGGCGGTGCCGTAGAACGTGCAGGTGCCGGGGGAGTGGTAGGAGGCGGACTCGGCCTCCAGCAGGTCCTCGCGGGTGGCCTTGCCCTCGGCGAAGAGCTGCCGGATGCGGCTCTTCTCGCGGTTGGGCAGGCCCGAGGGCATGGGGCCGGCCGGCACCAGCAGGGTCGGCAGGTGACCGAACGCCAGCGCGCCGATGAGCAGACCGGGCACGATCTTGTCGCACACCCCGAGCATCAGCGCCCCGTCGAACATCTCGTGGGACAGCGCCACGCCGGTGGCCATCGCGATCACGTCGCGGGAGAACAGCGACAGCTCCATGCCGGTGCGGCCCTGGGTGATCCCGTCGCACATCGCGGGAACGCCGCCCGCGAACTGCGCGACACCGCCCGCTTCGCGCACCGAGTCCTTCAGCCACGCCGGGAACTCGTTGTAGGGCTGGTGCGCGGAGAGCATGTCGTTGTAGGCCGACACGATCGCCACCCCGGGCTTGCTGACGCCGCGCACCGCGAGCCGGTCGGAGCCGCTGCATGCGGCGAAACCGTGCGCGAGGTTGCTGCAGGGCAGTTCGGCCCGGACGGGGCCCTGCGCTGCTGCGGCGTTGATGCGTTCGAGGTAGGCGGAGCGGGTCTGCTCGCTGCGTTCTGCGATGCGGCGGGTGACCTGCTCGACGACGGCGTGCAGTGGCGCCATGATCGCCTCCGAAGGTGAGCTGGACAAACGGGCGACTTCGTTGGCGCCACATGGCGCGGGTCACACTAGTGGGTGTGGCCTGGATTTCACAATCGATCCAGTCCATGAGAACTCGTTCCCGTCGGGCACCGACCGTGCGCGATCATGGTCGGGTGGACCCGACGGTGAAGGAGTGGTTGTGAGGATTCGCCTGCTCGCAGTGGCGGCACTGGCCGTCGTCCTGACCGGGTGCGGGCAAGCCGAACCCGCAGCGCCGCCGCCACCTCCTCCACCCGCCCCGGAGGTCCCGGCCGCACCGCCGAGCTCCTCGGCGGGAGGCGACGTGGAGCTGGGCAGCTCGCCGACGCTGACTGCGATCAAGCAGCGGAAGCGCCTGCTGGTGGGTGTGCGCGCCGACCAGCCGGAGTTCGTCACGCGCGACCCCGCGGGCGGCTACCGGGGCTTCGACGTCGACATCGCCCGCGACATCGCCCGCCGCATCGGTCTGGACCCCAGCACCCAGGTGCAGTTCCGCCGCCTGCCCCCGACGCTGCTGCGCGACGCGGTCGCCGCGGGCAACGTCGATGTCCTGCTGGGCGGCACCGCGGACGTCCCGCAGCTCGCGCAGATCCCGTACGCCGTCACCGACACCGAGCGGAACCTGGTCGTCAAGGCCGACGACCCCAAGCTCGCCGAAGAGCTCCGGGGGATGCTGCGGGCCGCGGTCGCCGACGGGACCTGGCAACGAGCCCACGACCAGAACCTGGCGCCCCAGGGGATCTCAGCCCACCCGTGACGTGAAGAGGCGCCTCCGGGAACGAGTCCCGAAGGCGCCTGCTTCGTCCGGATCAGGCGTCGCGGCCGGTGTCGTCGACGGCGACCGCGCCCAGCTTGCCCTTGCGCCCTTGGCTCATCCGGCGCTCGGTGTAGACCGCCAGCCTGCTCAGCGCGTAGTTGATGAGGATGAAGATCGCGCCGACCACGATGTAGGTCTGGATCGGGTTGCCGAGGTTCTGGATGATCACCTGCGCCTCACGCACCACGTCGACGTAGGCGACGATGAAGCCCAGCGAGGTGTCCTTGACGATGACCACGAGCTGGCTGATCAGCGCGGGCAGCATCGCCCGGAACGCCTGCGGCAGCAGCACCGTGCTCAGCACCTGACCGCGGCGCAGGCCGATGGCGTAGGCGGCCTCGCTCTGGCCCTTGGGCAGCGAGAGGATCCCGGCGCGCACGATCTCGGCGATGATCACCGAGTTGTACGCGGTCAGGCCGATCACCAGGAACCACATCGGCGACAGGTCCAAGCCCACCGAGGGAAGCACCCGGAAGGCGAAGAAGACCATGATGACCACCGGGATGCCGCGCAGAAGCTCGATCACGCCGACCACCAGCCAGCGGTACCAGGGCGCGCTCACGACGCGGGTGATCGCCAGCAGGGTGCCGATGACCAGCGAGAACACCATCGCCAGCGCGGCTGCGGTGAGGGTGCCCAGCAGGCCGGTGCCCATCAGGCCCCACAGCGCGGTGAACGTGCCGTTGGTCGGGTCCAGCAGCGGACCCCACTTCTCGGCGGTCAGCTGGCCTCGCGTGCCCAGCGTGTAGAGCACCCAACCGACCACCGCGAGCAGCAGCAGCCCGACCGCCGCGCTGGCGACCAGCGAGCGTCGTTTCGCCTGCGGGCCGGGGGCTTCGTAGAGAACCGCGTTGGTCATCGCGCGATCGCCACCTTCCGCTCCAGGTAACCCAGCAGCAGACCGGCCGGGATGGTGAGCACCAGGTAGAACAGCACCACGCCGAGCAGCACCGGCAGCGCGGCCAGGCCGCGCGCCGAGGTCAGCGTGTCGCCGACCGAGAACAGGTCCCCGCCGACGCCGAAGGCGCCCACCAGGGCCGAGTTCTTGATCATCGCGATGATCACGTTGCCCAGCGGCGGGACCACCGTGCGCACGGCCTGCGGCAGCACGACCAGCGACAGCGACTGGCCGAAGGTCAGGCCCACGGCGCGCGCGGCCTCGGCCTGACCTGCCGGAACGGCGTTGATGCCGCTTCGGATCGCCTCGCACACGAACGCCGAGGTGTACAGCGCCAGGCCGATGGTGCCGAACCAGAAGTACGAACCGTTGATGCCCAGCTCCGGCAGGCCGAAGGCCATGAAGAACAGCACCACGGTCAGCGGACAGTTGCGCAGCACGTTGACCCAGCTGGTCCCGGCGGCGCGCAGCGGAGGTAGCGGGGAGACCCGGAAGCCCGCCGCGATGGTGCCGATGACCAGCGCGAGCAGACCCGCCAGCAGGCAGATCTCCAACGTGCGCACGAGACCGCTCAGGTACAGCGGCAGGTTGTCGATGATGACTTGCACAGATTCCACTCCGGCCAAGAGATGAGGGTGCCGACCGGATCGGACGGCACCCTCATTCCGCTATCAGGTCAGCTGCAGGGGTCGGCCTGCGGAAGGCTCGGCGTCTGCTTGGACACCTTGCCGGCGGTCGCCTGCCACGCCTTCGCGTAGGTGCCGTCCTGGCCGGCCTGCGCGAGGGTCTGGTTGATGAACTCGCAGAACTTCACATCGCCCTTCTTGATGCCGATGCCGTAGGGCTCTTCGGTGAAGGGCTTCTCCACGAGCTTGAACTGCCCGCCGCTCTTCTCGACCAGACCCATCAGGATCACGTTGTCCGTGGTCACCGCCTGGACCTGACCGGTGCGCAGCGCGTCGGCGCACTTGGAGTAGACGTCGAAGAGCACCAGGTTCGGCTCGTCGACGTACTCCTTGATCTTCTCGGCCGGCGTCGAGCCGGTCACCGAGCAGACCTTCGCGCCGGTGGCCCGCAGCGTCTCCGGACCGGTGATCTGGGCGTTGTCGGACTTGACCATGATGTCCTGACCGGCCTGGTAGTACGGCCCGGCGAAGCTGATCCGCTGCTTGCGCGAGTCGTTGATGGTGTAGGTGGCCACCACCATGTCGACGCGGCCCTGCTCGATGATCTCCTCGCGGGTCTTGCTCGGCGCCTCGACCCACTGGATCTTGTCCGCGGGGATGCCCATCTTCGCCGCGACCAGCTTGGCCATCTCGACGTCGAAGCCCTGCGGCTTGCCCTCGAGGTCGTTCAGGCCGAACAGCGGCTGGTCGATCTTCGTGCCGATCCGGATGGTGCCCGCCTGCTTGAGGTTGGCCATCGTGCTTCCGGGCTCGAACTGCGCGTTCTGGTCCACCGGGATCTCCGGGGCGCCTCCGCCGCCGCCCAGTTGGTTCTCGCCGCCCCCGCCGCAGGCGGACAACGCCAGCGCCAGCGATGCCGTCAGCACCGTGACCAGACGAAATCTCTTGCCTCGCATCTGCTTACGCCTCTCTGTGCAGTGGTGGTGACACTCAGTGGGTGAGGATCTTGCCGAGGAAGTCCTTCGCCCGGTCGCTCTTCGGCTCGCCGAAGAACTTCTGGGGCTCGGCGTCCTCGACGACCTCGCCATCGGCCATGAACAGCACGCGGTGCGCGGCGCGGCGTGCGAAACCCATCTCGTGCGTGACGACGACCATGGTCATGCCCTCTTCAGCGAGACCGGTCATCACGTCGAGCACCTCGTTGACCATCTCCGGGTCCAGCGCGGAGGTCGGCTCGTCGAAGAGCATGACCTTCGGCTTCATCGCCAGCGCCCGGGCGATCGCCGCCCGCTGCTGCTGGCCGCCGGAGAGCTGTGCCGGGTACTTCTGAGCCTGGTCGGTGATGCCGACCCGCTCCAGCAGCGTCATCGCGTCGCGCTGGGCCTCGTCCCGGCTCTGCCCGCGAACCTTGATCGGCCCGAGCGTGACGTTCTCCAGGATCGTCTTGTGCGCGAAGAGGTTGAACTGCTGGAAGACCATGCCGACGTCGGCGCGCAGCTCGGCCAGGGCTCGTCCTTCGGCCGGCAGCGGCACGCCGTCGATCTCGATCGACCCGTCGTTGATCGGTTCCAGCCGGTTGATAGCCCGGCACAGCGTCGACTTTCCGGAGCCGGACGGGCCCAGGACCACGACGACCTGCCCCTTGGGCACGTCGAGGTCGATCGACCGCAGCACGTGCAGTGAGCCGAAGAACTTGTCGACCGCGGACATCCGGATCATCGGAACGTCCGTGGGGGCTGCGGTCATCCAGTGCTCCCGAATGCGTCGTATGTGGATTTCGATGGCCGAAACTTAAGCCTGTCGTGGCTGCGGAGTCCAGAGGTTGGGATCGATACGTTGTTTCAACTCCGTTACGCAACGGAGTTAGCGTCGTCCGCCTGACCGCCTATCGTGTCGGGGATTTCCAGCCGTTCGTTGCGGTCAGTAATCACCCGCAGCGTGTTCCTTCCGCTCCATCATCGGTCCGGGCGGGTGAATCGGCGATCTGACCAGGCGCTACCGTGGAACGGTGAGCACGAAGACGTACGAGATCCGCACTTTCGGCTGCCAGATGAACGTGCACGATTCCGAGCGGCTCGCGGGCATGCTGGAAGACGCCGGGTACGTGCGGGCCGACAACGGTCGGGAGATGCCCGCCGACGTGGTCGTGTTCAACACCTGCGCCGTGCGCGAGAACGCCGACAACCGGCTCTACGGCACGCTCGGCCACATGCGTCCGCAGAAGGACGTCAACCCGAACATGCAGATCGCCGTCGGTGGCTGCCTCGCGCAGAAGGACCGCGACACGATCGTCAAGAAGGCGCCCTGGGTCGACGTCGTCTTCGGCACCCACAACCTCGGTTCGCTGCCGACGCTGCTGGAACGCGCGCGGCACAACCAGGAAGCCGAGGTCGAGATCCTGGAGTCGCTGGACGTCTTCCCGTCCACGCTCCCCGCCCGCCGCGACTCCGCCTACTCCGGCTGGGTGTCGGTGTCGGTCGGCTGCAACAACACCTGCACCTTCTGCATCGTGCCCGCGCTGCGAGGCAAGGAGAAGGACCGCCGGCCCGGCGAGATCCTCTCCGAGGTCGAGGCGCTGGTGGCAGAGGGCGTGCTCGAAGTGACCTTGCTCGGCCAGAACGTCAACGCCTACGGCGTGGAGTTCGGCGACCGCTTCGCCTTCGGCAAGCTGCTGCGCTCCTGCGGCGAGATCGAGGGCCTGGAGCGGGTCCGCTTCACCTCGCCGCACCCGCGCGACTTCACCGACGACGTCATCGAGGCGATGGCCGCGACCCCCAACGTCTGCCCGCAGCTGCACATGCCGCTGCAGTCCGGCTCGGACCGCGTCCTCAAGGCGATGCGCCGCTCCTACCGCAGCGAGCGCTTCCTCGACATCGTGGGCAAGGTCCGCACGGCCATGCCGGAAGCGGCCATCACCACCGACATCATCGTCGGCTTCCCCGGGGAGACCGAGGAGGACTTCGAGGCCACGATGGAGGTCGTGCGGCGCGCCCGGTTCTCCAGCGCCTTCACCTTCCAGTACTCCAAGCGACCGGGCACGCCCGCTGCCGACATGCCCGACCAGCTGCCCAAGGAGATCGTGCAGCAGCGCTACGACCGCCTGGTCGCGCTGCAGAACGAGATCTCCTGGGACGAGAACAAGAAGATCGTCGGACGCGAGGTCGAGCTGCTGGTCGCCGAAGGGGAGGGGCGCAAGGACGCCGAGACCCACCGGCTCTCCGGCCGCGCCCGCGACGGCCGCCTGGTGCACTTCACGCCCACCGGCGCGCTCGACGGCGAGATCCGGCCCGGCGACCTCGTGCGCACCACGGTCACCCGCGCCGCCCCGCACCACCTGGTCGCCGACGCCGACATCTCAGGCCACCGCCGCACCCGGGCGGGCGACCACTGGGAAGAGGGCGTGCGCCCCAAGACCTCCGGGGTCAGCCTCGGGCTGCCCTCCATCGGTGCCCCGGCTTCGCAGCCGGCGGCGCAGCAGGGATGTGCGTGTTGAGCGAGGAACAGGACGTGAAGAGCCGCGGTGAGGTGCTGCGGCGGTTCGAACCGGGAGCCAAGGCGCTGGTCATCGCCACGGTGATGCTGGCGCTCGTGGTGAGCTCGCTGCTGCCCTGGGTGGGCGGCAGTCCCGGGTACGAGGTGCTGACCGGGCATGCGGATCCGTCGCTGAAGGTGGGGCTGCTGCCACGGCTGTTCGCGATCAACTCCGCGATCGTCGGCCTGGGCTTCGGCGCGCTGGCGCTGATCACCCGCCGCTGGGGCGCGTCCTTCCTGGCCGGTGTCGCCGGACTCGTGGTCACCTTCGAAGGCATGATCGCGATCTGGTCCCGCCAGACCAGCGGCCAGGCCGGACCGGGCCTCGGCCTGGTGCTCGCGGTCATCTGCATGGCCGTCCTGGCGATCCAGTGGATGCGCATCGTCTGGTCCCGCGACTGAGCGGTTGCTGGTTCGCGTTCTGACCACAACCGCCCGCAGAGCGATGACGCCCGCACCGAGTCCGGTGCGGGCGTCGTCGTTGGCGCGGGTCAGCGGTTAGCGATGGCCTGTTCTGCTGCGTGCAGCCATTCGCGCCACTGGGCGGCTTGCTCGTCGGCCTTCTTCGCGCGGCGCTCGTCGCCCGCGGCGCGGGCCTTCTCCGCCTGAGCCTCGAACTGCTCGACGCGGTCGCGGAACTGGTCGACGCGGGCCTGGGCCTCCGGGTCCGTGCGGCGCCACTGGGCGTCGACCGCGTCGCGGACCTTGTCGGCCACGGCGCGAAGCCTGCCCTCCAGCTCGCGCATCCGCTCGCGCGGCACCTTGCCGATCTCGTCCCAGCGCTCCTGCACGCGCTGCAGCTGCGCCTGCGCGGCCTTCAGGTCGGCCGACGGGTCGATCTGCTCGGCCTCGACCAGCAGCTCCTCCTTGAGCTTGGCGTTGGCGGCGAACTCGGCGTCGCGCTCGGAGAACGCCTCCGACCGGCGGCTGAAGAACCGGTCCTGCGCGGCCCGGAAGCGCTGCCAGAGCGCCTCATCGCTGTCCTTGGGCGCGCGACCGGCGGCCTTCCAGTCGGCCATCAGCTGCTTGTAGCGGTTGGCGGTGTCGCCCCAGTCGCTGGACTCGGTGAGCGACTCGGCCTCCTCGACCAGCTCCTGCTTGTGAGCCTTGGCCGCCGCGCGCTGGCGGTCCAGCTCGGCGAAGTGCGAGCCGCGACGGCGGCTGAAGGCGTCGCGGGCCTTGGAGAACCGCCGCCACAGCTGCTCGTCGGTCTTGCGGTCGACGCCGCGGACCTTCTTCCACTCGTCGAGGATCTGGCGCAGTCGGTCACCGGCCGACTTCCAGTGCGTCGCCTCGTGGGCGATCTCCTCGGCCTCGGCGACCAGCGCTTCCTTGCGGGCGATCGCCTCGGTCCGGGCGCGCTCCTTCTCGTGCTTGGCGCCCTCGACCGCTTCCTCGGCGCGGGCCAGCAGGTGCTCGATGCGGGCGCCCAGGGCGGCCAGGTCGCCGATCACCGCGGCCTCGGCCAACGATTCCTGCAGGTGCTTGGCGCTGGTCAGCGTGTGCTTGGGCTCGCCGGCGTGGGTGCCCAGTCGGGTCTCCAGCAGCTCGACCTCGGTGACCATGTCGTCGAACTTGCGCGCGTAGAGGGCGAGGCCTTCGGCCGCATCACCGGCCTGCCAGGAACCGATCGCCCGCTCACCGTCGGCGGTGCTCACGTACACCGTGCCGTCGGCGTCCACCCGTCCCCACTTGGAGGGGTCCGCGGAAGCCTTCGGTACTGCGGGCGCGACCGCGGGTGACCCGGTGTTGCTGCTGGTCGAGTCCGCGACCGCCTTGCTGGCGACCGACTCGGGGCTCGTGTCCTGGTGCGTCATGGCCGGCTTCCTCCTTGCGTGCCCGCTTCGATGCCCGTGTCAGCCACGGGCGCCCCGCATCGGCGGGGCCCAGCAAGCGTCAGCCCGAACCGTCGGATGGTCCGGCCTCCGCTGGCGCATTCAAACAGGTCAACAGCCGATTCGGTACTCCATACCCGAATCGGTGCCCGGCTGAAACCTCGGGACCTCATGACCTGCACGGCTTCATTGTCATCGGTCACCCGTGTGGCGGCAGCGAGCAGGGTGCCGATGCCTCGCATCGGTTCGATCCGCCGCAGTGCGCGGCCACCTGCTCCAGCCAACTCGCCCGTGACCCCATGCCGTGCACGAGTGCGATCACCCGTGTCATCGTGCCGCACCCGCCGCTGCTGGTCCTCGCGCTGGCTGTGCTCGCCGGCGCCGAAGCCGAGCGGTTGCGGGGCGCCTGTTCGCGCGCCCTGTCCAGTCTGACGGATTCGAACGCCGAATGGGTGGTCGTTGGTGCAGATCCATCCTTCCCGACGCGATTCAGATCGCACACCGCTTCGAGTGGCGCCACGACCCGCTCCGGGCGGACGGAACCGGGCAGTGGGCACTTAGAGTTCTGGTGTGTCTTCGCTCCCGCACCCCGTCGCCGTCGTCGGGCCCACAGCCACCGGAAAGTCCGACCTCGCCGTGCTGCTCGCCGAGCGGTTCGACGGCGAGGTGATCAACGCCGACGCGATGCAGCTCTACCGCGGGATGGACATCGGCACCGCCAAGCTCACCCTCGACGAGCGGCGGGGCGTCCCGCACCACCAGCTCGACGTCCTCGACGTCACCGAGACCGCCTCGGTCGCCGCGTACCAGCGAGCGGCCCGAGCCGACCTGGAGGACGTGCTCGCCCGCGGTCGCACCCCGATCCTCGTGGGCGGGTCCGGGCTCTACGTGCAGGCGGTCGTGGACGACCTGACGTTCCCCGGGACCGATCCGCAGGTGCGGCAGAAGTACGAGGACGAGCTGGCCAAGCTCGGACCGGTCGCGCTGCACCGGAGGCTCGCCGAACTCGACCCCGCCGCCGCGGCGGCCATCCTGACCAGCAACGGACGTCGCATCGTGCGGGCGCTGGAGGTCATCGAGATCACCGGCGAGCCGTTCTCGGCGAACCTGCCCACCCCGGGCCCGCCCCGCTACGGCACGGTCCTGGTCGGCCTGGACCGGCCCGCCGAGGACCTCGATGATCGCGTCGACGAGCGCGTGACCCGCATGTTCGACTCCGGCCTGGTCGATGAGGTGCGCCGCCTGGAGGAGAAGGGGCTGCGCCACGGCCGCACCGCCAGTCGTGCGCTGGGCTACCAGCAGGTGCTGGCCGAGTTCGACGGCGCGGACGACATGACCGCCGCCGCGGCCGAGACCGCACGGTTGACGCGCCGCTTCGTCCGGCGGCAGCGCTCGTGGTTCCGCCGCGACGAGCGCATCAACTGGTTCGACGCCGCGGACCCCGAGCTTGCCGACCATGTCCGTGCCCTGGTGAATCCGTAGACTGGCGACGTGCACGCCTTCGGAGGACCCGAGTACATCAAGGGCCACGGGACCCAGAACGACTTCGTCATCCTGCCCGACCCGGACGGTGAGCTGGAGCTCACCGGCGATCGGGTGCGCGCTCTGTGCGACCGGCAGCGCGGTCTGGGCGCGGACGGCGTGCTGCGCGTGATCCGCGCGGGCAACCTGCCCGACGCCCCGGCCGACGTCCCCTCGGACGTGTGGTTCATGGACTACCGCAACGCCGATGGATCGATCGCCGAGATGTGCGGCAACGGCGTGCGCGTGTTCGCCCGCTACCTCGTCGCGTCCGGACTCGCCCCGTCCGGGGACCTGCAGGTCGGCACCCGCGCGGGCATCCGCCCCGTGCACACCCACCAGGACGGCCGGGTGACCGTCGAGATGGGGCAGGCCAAGATCTTCGGCGAGTCCACCACCACGGTGAACGGCACCGCTTTCGCCGGCGTTGCCGTCGACGTCGGCAACCCGCACCTGGCCTGCGTCGGAGGCCACGATCTCGACGCCCTCGACCTCAGCGCAGCCCCGCCGCACGACGTGAACCTGTTCCCGGACGGCGTGAACGTCGAGTTCGTGCGGCCGCTCGGCGGCGACGAGGTGCGGATGCGGGTGCACGAGCGCGGTGTCGGCGAGACCCGCTCCTGCGGCACCGGCACGGTCGCCGCGACCGCCGCCGCCCTGCACGCCGCAGGTCAGACCACCGGTCGCCGGGTCGTGCACATCCCCGGCGGCACCGTCGAGGTGGAGATCACCGCGAGCGGTTCCACCCTGACCGGCCCTGCCGTGCTGGTCGGTGGAGGACGGCTGGACCCCGACTGGTGGCAGAACCCGTGACGACCTCTTCGACGATCCCGAACCCGCAGTTCAGTGCTGCGCGGACGGGTTCGGGCAAGCGCAGCGAGTGAAAATGGGTCGCGCAGCGTGGGACAATGACCGTGAGATGAGAGATTCCTTGACCGCATCCCCAGAGCTCGACCACGACGCCGCCTTGGACCAGGACATGGCCGACGGCGACGAATTCGAACCGATCCTGGCCGGTGGTGAGCCTTCCACCGGCGAGATGGAGCTGGAAGACCGCGCCTCGCTGCGGCGGATCTCCGGGCTGTCCACCGAGCTCGAGGACATCACCGAGGTCGAGTACCGGCGGCTGCGGCTGGAGCGCGTCGTTTTGGTGGGCGTCTGGACCGAGGGCGACGCCGCGCACGCCGACGCGTCGCTCGCCGAGCTCGCCCGCCTCGCCGAGACCGCCGGTTCGGAGGTGCTCGAAGGCATCATCCAGCGGCGCGACCGTCCCGACCCCGGTACCTACATCGGCTCCGGCAAGGTCCGCGAGCTGCGCGACCTGGTCGCCTCCAACGGCGCCGACACGGTCATCTGCGATGGTGAGCTCTCGCCCGGCCAGCTGCGGCAGCTGGAGGAGAAGCTCAAGGTCAAGGTGGTCGACCGCACCGCGCTGATCCTCGACATCTTCGCCCAGCACGCCCGTTCCAAGGAGGGCAAGGCGCAGGTCGAGCTCGCTCAGCTGCAGTACTTCCTGCCGCGACTGCGCGGCTGGGGTGAAACGATGTCCCGTCAGGCCGGTGGCCGGGCGGGCGCCAACGGCGGTGTGGGCACCCGTGGTCCCGGTGAGACCAAGCTGGAGACCGACCGCCGGAGCATCCACAAGCGCATCAGCAAGCTGCGCAAGGAACTGGCCGCGATGAAGACGGTCCGCGGCACCAAGCGCAGCCGCCGCGAGTCCAACGAGGTCCCCGGCGTGGCCATCGCCGGCTACACCAACGCCGGCAAGTCCAGCCTGCTCAACGCGTTGACCGGTGCCGGTGTTCTGGTCGAGGACGCCCTGTTCGCGACTCTGGACCCGACCACCCGCAAGGCCGTCACACCCGATGGCCAGCCGCACACGCTCACCGACACCGTCGGGTTCGTGCGCCACCTGCCGCACCAGCTGGTCGAGGCGTTCCGCTCCACCCTCGAAGAGGTCGCCAGCGCGGACCTGCTGGTCCACGTCGTCGACGGCTCCGAGGCGTCGCCGCACGAGCAGGTCGCCGCCGTGCGCGAGGTGCTCAGCGAGATCTCCGCGGAGCACAAGTCGGAGATGCCTCCAGAGCTGCTCGTCGTCAACAAGATCGACTCGGTGGACGCGACGCGCATGGCCGAACTGCGCCGCCTGTTGCCGGAGGCCGTGCTCGTCTCGGCCCACAGCGGCAAGGGCATCGAGCACCTGCGCGAGATCATCGCCGACAGGCTCCCGCGCCCGGAGGTGTTCGTCGACGCCCTGATCCCCTACACGCGGGGTGACCTGGTGGCGCGGCTGCACAGCGACGGCGAGGTCGTCGAGGAGGAGCACACGCCCGAGGGCACCCGGATCCAGGCCAAGGTCCGCCCGGACCTGGCCTCGCTGATCGAGCCCTTCGCGGCCAACGGTGCGGCCTGACCGAGCCGGCGGCCTGACCGGGGCCGCGCTGCTCGCCGCCTGCGCGATCCTCTCCGGCGCGCCCGCGCACGCGCAGTCGGCTCCGGTGGAGTTGTGCACCATCGAGGAATCCGGGCTCTCCGAGCTGTCCGGTCTGGCCTCGGACGGGGACAACTGGTACGCCGTCAACGACAGCGGATCGCGGGCGCGGGCCTTCGTGCTCGACCCGCGGACCTGCGAGGTCCGCTCGCAACGCACGGGCGACAGCGATCCCTACGACGTCGAGGACCTGGCGCTGGCTCCGGACGGAGCGCTCTGGCTGGCCGACACCGGCGACAACCGGCACAAGCGGGAGAACGTGGCGCTGCACGTGCTGGACCGCAACGGCGGTTCCGCGCTGTACCGGATGTCCTATCCGGACAGTCCGCACGACGCCGAGGCGCTGCTGCTGGATCGGGCCGGAGTGCCGCACATCGTCACCAAGGAGCCGCTCGGCTGGGCGGGGGTGTACCGGCCCGCGGAACTGTTGGACGCAGGGCGGGTCGTCCCGATGGAACGGGTCGGTTCGGTGTCCCTGCGCGCGACGAAGACCCCGGGCGGACCGCTCGACGGATCGATGGGTTCGGTTCTGGTCACGGGTGGATCGGTGAGCGCGGACGGCACGCTGGTGGCGCTGCGCACCTACAACGAGGCCTACGTCTACCGCTCGCCGAACGGGGACGTGCTCGAAGCGCTCAAGGGCGAACCGGTGCGGATTCCGCTCCCGGACGAGGAGCAGGGCGAAGCCATCGCCTGGCAACCCGACGGCAGCCTGCTGTCCGGTTCAGAAGGTGGAGAAGCGGTCCGCCGCGTCGCCGGGGCGGACGGCGACCCGTCGGCTGAGACGGCCACCGACCAGCCCGCGCCGTCCGGCGGCGACGGCGACCAGGCCCAGCCCGCGACCGAGGAGGGCGGCATGTCCACCGGTCGCGCGCTGCTGTTCGCCGGAGTCATCGCCGCCCTGCTGGTCTACCTCGTCAGCTGGCGCCGCAAGCGCTCCTGACCGCCTCGCTCAGAGGCGGCGCAGGACTGCGACGACCTTGCCGAGGATCTGGGCGTCGTCACCCAGGATCGGCTCGTAGGCCGAGTTGTGCGGCATCAGCCAGACGTGCTCGTCGGTGCGCTTGAAGGTCTTCACCGTCGCCTCGCCGTCGATCATCGCCGCGACGACCTCGCCGTTGTCCGCGTCGGGCTGCTGGCGGACGGCGACCCAGTCGCCATCGGTGATGGCCAGGTCGACCATCGAGTCGCCGACGACCTTCAGCAGGAACAGGGTTCCGTCGCCGACGATCTCCTTGGGCAGCGGGAAGACGTCCTCGATGGACTCCTCCGCCAGGATCGGACCGCCCGCCGCGATGCGACCGACGACCGGGACGTAGGCCGGCTTCGACTGAGCCTCGTTCTCCGGCTCGCCGCCGACCAGCACGCCCACGGTGCGCGGCCGGTGCGGGTCGCGGCGCAGGAAGCCCTTCCGCTCCAGCACGCGCAGTTGGTAGGCGACCGAGGAGGTCGACGTCAGGCCCACCGCGTCACCGATCTCCCGGACGCTGGGTGGATAGCCGTGCTCGCTCATCCACTCCCGGATGGCCTCCAGCACCTTGAGCTGGCGGTCGCTGAGCTCCTCGGCCGCGGTGGCCTGCTCTGGCACGGTGTCCACCTCGGCAGGGGAGTCCTTGATGTCGTCTACGCGGCCCCCGATAGAGCCGGTCGCATTTCTCGCCACCGCTGCCTCCTGAATCCGTGTGAACTGCGGTGCTGGTCTTCATCGAGCGGTGTGCCGCCCCGGATCTGGTCACCGGTGTTCGCCGTCCGCTGCTCGCTTTCCACAGTAGACGCGGTAAACACGGAGATCAAACACCTGTTCGAGTTAATTTTGGCTCAGGGTCTCGCGCTGAAGGCCACTCTTGGTACACAATCGCACGGAGGTTCGATCGAACAACCTTTCGATCATCGTTCCGCGCGGGAGGCGACATGACCACGTTCATCGACACAGTACGGCGAGTTCGGCCTGTTGAGCGGGAGTCGCTCGCCGGTCGGCCGGAAGTCGAGCCGATCGTGTCGCCCCTGCGTCGGGCCGAGGCTCGTCGCCCGCATGGGCGGGTGATCGAGGCTCGGCGTCGCGGGCAGGCCGCCGAAGCCAGATCGTGCGCCAGGCCGGTGCTGGAGAAGGGCAGACTCGGCGAGTGGCTCGTGCTCTCCGGCGTCGCCGCCGCAGCCTTCCTCGGCGTGGTGCTGGTGGGGCTGTTCGGGGCGGGCGACGCGCCGGTGGCGGGAGGTACCACCGTTGTGCAGGTGCGAACGGGGGACACTCTGTGGAGCATCGCGACGCGCATGACACCCGATGCCGACCCCCGCGCGGCGGTCGATCGCATCGTCGAGCTCAACGGTCTCGGGGCGCCTTCCGCGGAAGCGGGCCGATTCCTGGTGGTGCCGGTCGGTAGCTGACCGAACCCCAAGATGTTGTGGTTCGCCGGGTTTTCCCAGCTGGGGCGAGGGGTGCGTCATCCGGCCGGGCGACACAGGTGTGTCGGTTTGCAACGCGGTCCGGCGCGGGTTTAAAGTCGACCACAACATCTAGTAGTTACGTCCATGTGGTTAGTCCATAGATTGGGCTTCCAGGGTTCTGGGTACCCCGTGGACGTACGTGGTCGCGGGCCGGTGGGACCGGCTGACGACCTCCAAGGGGGAAGGGGGGTGAATGGCCGGTGCGGTGCCCGTTCTGCCGCGGCGATGACTCCAGGGTCGTGGACTCGCGCGAAGTGGAGGACGGCCAGGCGATCCGCCGCCGACGCTCGTGCTCGGCGTGTGGTCGCCGGTTCACGACGATCGAAGAGCTGGTGTTGTCGGTCGTGAAGCGATCGGGCGTCACCGAGCCCTTCAGCCGGGAGAAAGTGGTCACCGGTGTCCGCCGGGCCTGTCAGGGGCGTCCTGTAGAAGAGGACGCGCTGCAGCAGTTGGCGCACCAGGTGGAGGAGGCGATCCGGTCCTCCGGCGTCGCCGAGCTGCCCAGCCACGAAGTCGGGCTGGCCATCCTCGGTCCGCTGCGGGAACTGGACGAAGTCGCCTACCTGCGCTTCGCGAGCGTTTACCGCGCGTACTCCTCGGTGGAGGACTTCGAGAAGGAAATCACCGACCTGCGGGCTGCGAGGGAGTCACTGCGGGACGGCGAGCAACTAGACGTGGAGTGCGGCGGTTGAGCAAGCCGCGACGGCGTGCGTCCCGCAGAGGGGGCGGAAGCGCGAAAGGCCATTCGCAGCCCCGGGCGGGGACGGCGAAGAGAACAGAGTCACGACCGAACCGGACGGGGAGCCCGGACGGGGCCGACGAAACGCGACGAGCGACTGAGCGAGCGATGAAGAAGGAAAAGGGGCAGGTCATGACAGAGACCGTCGGTAGCCCGGCCGGCGCAGCGGGGGAGCCGGAAGCAGATGCTCGCAAGGGCATCCGGGTTGAGCGCGTCTACACCACCGAGGGGGTGCACCCCTACGACGACGTCAAGTGGGAGCGTCGCGACGTGGTGATGACCAACTGGCGGGACGGTTCGGTCAACTTCGAGCAGCGCGGGGTCGAGTTCCCCGACTTCTGGTCGTTGAACGCGGTCAACATCGTCACCAGCAAGTACTTCCGCGGTGCCGTCGGCACCGACGAGCGGGAGGGCAGCCTGCGGCAGCTGATCGACCGCGTCGTGAAGACCTACGTCGCCTCCGGCGTCGAGAACGACTACTTCGCGACCGACGAGGACGCGGAGATCTTCGAGCACGAGCTGACCTACATGCTGTTGCACCAGGTCTTCAGCTTCAACTCGCCCGTCTGGTTCAACGTGGGAACCAGCTCGCGCCAGCAGGTCTCGGCCTGCTTCATCCTGTCGGTCGACGACACGATGGAGTCGATCCTCGACTGGTACAAGGAAGAGGGCCTGATCTTCAAGGGCGGTTCCGGTGCCGGGCTGAACCTGTCCCGCATCCGCTCCTCCAAGGAGCTGCTGTCCTCCGGTGGCACCGCTTCCGGCCCGGTCTCGTTCATGCGCGGCGCGGACGCCTCGGCGGGCACCATCAAGTCCGGTGGCGCGACCCGTCGCGCGGCCAAGATGGTCGTCCTCGACGTCGACCACCCGGACGTCGAGGAGTTCATCGAGACCAAGGCGCGCGAGGAGCACAAGATCCGCGCGCTGCGCGACGCCGGTTTCGACATGGACCTCGGTGGCGCGGACTCCAACTCGGTGCAGTACCAGAACGCCAACAACTCGGTGCGCGTCTCCGACGAGTTCATGCGCTCGGTCGAGAGCGACAACGACTTCGGCTTGCGCTCCCGCACCGACGGCGACGTGATCGACACCGTCAAGGGCCGCGACCTGTTCCGCAAGCTGGCCAAGGCCGCGTGGGAATGCGCCGACCCGGGCATCCAGTACGACGACACGATCAACGACTGGCACACCTCGCCGGAGACGGGCCGGATCACCGCGTCCAACCCGTGCTCGGAGTACATGCACCTGGACAACTCCAGCTGCAACCTGGCCTCGTTGAACCTGATGAAGTTCCTGCGCGATGACCTGACCTTCGACGCCGAGCTGTTCGAGAAGGCCGTCGAGTTCGTCATCACCGCGATGGACATCTCGATCTGCTTCGCGGACTTCCCGACGGAGTCGATCGGCGTCACGACCCGCAAGTTCCGCCAGCTCGGCATCGGTTACGCCAACCTCGGCGCGCTGCTGATGGCCACCGGTCACGCCTACGACTCCGACGGCGGTCGTGCGCTGGCGGCGGCGATCACCTCGCTGATGACCGGCACCGCCTACAAGCGTTCGGCCGAGCTCGCCGGTGTCGTCGGCCCCTACGATGGCTACGCCCGCAACGCCGAGGGCCACCAGCGGGTCATGCGCAAGCACGCCGCTGCCAACGACCTGGTGCGCACCTACCACCACAACGACAAGACCGTGCACAAGCTGGCCACCAAGGTGTGGCAGCAGGGTCTGGAGATCGGGAACCGCAACGGCTGGCGCAACGCCCAGGCGTCGGTGTTGGCCCCGACCGGCACGATCGGCCTGATGATGGACTGCGACACCACCGGTGTCGAGCCCGACCTGGCGCTGGTGAAGTTCAAGAAGCTGGTCGGCGGCGGCTCGATGCAGATCGTCAACCAGACGGTCCCGCGCGCCCTGCAGGCCCTGGGCTACCAGGAAGAGCAGATCGAGGCGATCGTCGAGTACATCGCCGAGCACGGTCACGTCGTGGACGCGCCTGGTCTGCGCCAGGAGCACTACGAGGTCTTCGACTGCGCGATGGGCGAGCGCTCGATCGCGCCGATGGGCCACGTGCGGATGATGGCCGCGGTGCAGCCGTTCATCTCGGGTGCGATCTCCAAGACGGTGAACATGCCGGAGTCGGCGACCGTCGAAGAGGTCGAGGAGCTCTACTTCGAGGGCTGGAAGCTGGGCCTGAAGGCGCTGGCGATCTACCGCGACAACTGCAAGGTCGGCCAGCCGCTGTCCGCCGGCAAGGGCGACAAGGGCGAGTCGGAGAAGGTCGTCGAGAAGCAGATCGAGTACCGCCCGGTCCGCAAGCGCCTGCCGAAGAAGCGCCCGAGCCAGACGGTGTCGTTCACCGTCGGCGGTGCCGAGGGCTACCTGCACGCCGGTTCGTACCCCGACGACGGGCTGGGCGAGATCTTCGTCAAGCTCGGCAAGCAGGGATCGACCCTGGCCGGTGTGATGGACGCCTTCTCCATGTCGATCTCGGTGGGTCTGCAGTACGGCATCCCGCTGGAGTTCTACGTCTCGAAGTTCCAGAACCTGCGCTTCGAGCCGGCCGGCATGACCGACGACCCGGACATCCGGATGGCCAGCAGCGTCCTGGACTACCTGTTCCGCCGCCTGGCGCTGGACTACCTGCCCTACGAGAAGCGCGCCCAGCTGGGCATCTTCACCGTGGACGAGCGGGAAGCCCAGGTCAACAACACGGAACCGGCTCAGCCTTCGGACAACGTCGACCTGGACACCATGCGGTCCACGGTGGACTACGCGAAGGCCGAGGAGAAGTCCGAGTCCAAGCAGGAGGTCCGCGCGGGCAGCTCCACCGAGCTGCTCGAGCTCCAGCTGGGCAAGGCCGCCGACGCGCCGCTGTGCATGACCTGCGGTACGAAGATGCGCCCGTCGGGCTCGTGCTACCTCTGCGAGGGCTGCGGCTCCACGTCGGGCTGCAGCTGAGCCTGAGCGCTGAATGACCGAAGTCCGGGGTGGGCGTGACCAACACGCCCAACCCGGACTTCTTTCGTGTCAACGCCTTTCGCATTCGCCCAGCACGCGTGCTCACGTTCGGGGGATAGCCGTGGGGCGGGCGTCGTGAGACGACGAACGGCGAGCCCCTGGTTCGGCACTCTCGTCCGCACCGAAACACGCGGAGGTGGAGATGCGGGCACGAAGCTTGCTGAAGAACGCGGTCCTTTTCGCCGCACCGGGAGTGCACGTCCTGACCGTGACGGGGTTTCCGGACCGGTCGGTGAACAGCCTGGCGGCGTTGGACCACCGCGGTGAACTGGTCCTGGACAACCCCGAGGTCGAGCGCTTCCTCGACGAGTTGCTGCACGAGGGGACGATGGTGTCGCTCGTCCTCCACTCGCTCACCGACGAGGTCGCGTTCACCGATTCCGAGGGCAGCGACGTCCTGATCAAGCACGTGTACGGCTGGTTCATCGAAGACGGAACGGTCAGTCCGGTTCGCGCCGCTGAGGCGTTCGACCTGGGGTGCGTCGACCCCGACGCCGGTGAGCCCATCCCGCCGGAACCAGGCATCCACTACGAGGACGCCTGGCCGCTGGTCCTCCAGGACTAGGTGTGATGTCCGGGAGGTTGTCCCGGTCGTGGTGTGTGAGTTGGTCCTATTCTGCAGACAGGTGAAGGCCTCTGGTTGTGAAGTGGAGCTGTCTAGGAACCGCTTCATCAACCGGAGGCCTTCGTGTCCCACCCTAACGCCACGCTGACCCCACGTACCCGGCTGCGATTGGCTCGTTTGATCGTCGAGGAGGGCTGGACGGCCACTCATGCGGCGAAGATGTTCATGGTGGCTCCGAGAACAGCACGGAAGTGGGCCCAGCGGTACCGGGTCGAAGGCGTCGCGGGAATGCGTGATCGCAGTTGCCGGCCGCACCACAGCCCGAACAAAACCCCTGATCAGCTCGTGCGGCGGATCGTGGGGCTGCGGTGGCGTCACCGGCTGGGCCCGGTCCAGATCGGCGGGCGTGTGGGCATGCCGGCCTCGACCGTGCACGCGGTCCTGGTGCGCTGCCGGATCAACCGGCTCGCACGAATCGACCGGGTCACCGGCGAACCCTTACGCCGCTACGAACACGACCACCCCGGATCGCTGATCCACGTCGACGTCACCAAGTTCGGCAACATCCCCGACGGTGGCGGCTGGCGCTACCTCGGACGGCACCAGGGAAAACGCAACCGCGCCCTCACAGCACACCGCACCGGCGAGCGCGACCGTCACCACGCCCCACTGCTGGGCACTGCTTACCTGCACACCGTCATCGATGACCATTCCAGGGTCGCCTACGCCGAAATCCGCCAGGACGAGAAAACGACCACCGCGATCGATGTGCTGCACGGCGCTGTCGCGTGGTTCGCCGAACACGGCGTCACCGTCGAACGGGGACATCACAACTAGGCCTCCAGCTGGAACCCCGCTCCCACGACGAAGGCCGGTGCGGTCCCGAGGAACCGCACCGGCCTTCGTCGTGCTCAGATCAGGACTGCTTCTCGGCCAGGATCTTCTCCGTGGCGACGAGGCGAACGCAGACGGCCAGGCCCGCGGTGGCGGCCTCGACGTCGGCGAGCTCCGGGAAGGTCGGCGCGATGCGGATCACCGAGTCCGTCGGGTCGTCACCGTAGGGGTGGGTCGCACCGGCAGGGGTGAGGGCGATGCCCGCTTCCTTGGCCTTGGCGACGACGGCCTTGGCGCAGCCCTCGGGGACCTCCAGGCTGATGAAGTAGCCACCGGCCGGGTTGCTCCACTTGGCCAGCCCGGTGCCGCCCAGCTCAGCGCTGAGGATCTTGTCCACAGCTTCGAACTTCGGGCGGATCAGCGCGGCGTGCTTGTGCATGTGCTCGCGCAGGCCGGCGGCGTCGCGCAGCAGCCGGGCGTGCGCCCGCTGGTTGACCTTGTTCGGGCCGATGCTGCGCTTGGACGTCGAGGCCAGCCACCACTCCACGTTCGCAGGCGAGGAGCCGAAGAACGCCACGCCCGCACCCGCGAAGGTGATCTTCGAGGTGGAGCCGAACACGAGCGCGCGGTCGGGGTTGCCGTGCTCGGCGCACAGCGCCAGCACGTCGGCGATCTCGGCTTCGTCATCGGTGAGGTGGTGCACCGCGTAGGCGTTGTCCCAGAAGATCCGGAAGTCCGGAGCCGCGGTGCTCATCGCGGCGAGGCGTCGCACGGTCTCGTCGGAGTAGACGGCACCGTCCGGGTTGCTGTACTTCGGCACGCACCAGATGCCCTTGATCCGGGAGTCCTCGGCCACCAGCCGCTCGACGACGTCCATGTCCGGGCCGTCGGGCGTCATCGGTACGGTGATCATCTTGATGCCGAGCCGCTCGGACAGCGCGAAGTGGCGGTCGTAGCCGGGCACCGGGCACAGGAACGCGATCTCCTGCTCGGCGACCCAGCGCTGGGTGCCGCCGGGCACGCCGTTGAGCAGCGCGAAGACCAGGGCGTCGTGCATGAGCTCCAGGCTCGAGTTGCCCGCCGCCAGCAGCTGGTCGACCGGCACCTGCAGGTCGTCGCTGAAGATCGCCCGCAGCTCGGGAAGGCCGTTGAGCCCGCCGTAATTGCGCAGGTCAGCGCCGTCGGCGTCGGTTCCGCTGGAGAGGTCGAGCAGCTCGTTGGACAGGTCCAGCTGCTTCGGCGACGGCTTTCCTCGGGTGATATCCAGTTTCAGGCCGCGCGCCACGAGATCTGCGAACTCCTGGTGGGCGCGGTCGCGCTGGGCGGTCAGCTCTTCAATGGATGAAGCTGGATCAGGCACCGGTTGTTTCCTTCGCCGTGTCGAGTAACGGGTCGGCAAACAGCCTAGCTCTCACCTGCAAACCGGTTTGAGACGGCACGCGGGCCTGCGAGCCGGATGTGACCACGTGGGTGCTGGTGCTGCCCCTCGGCAAGCGGCATGGTGGGGCTCGTGCGCAGGTCATCGGCCACGGTCGGCAGTGCCGTGTTCTTCTTCGCCGGGCCGGGAACGGTCACCGTTCTCGTCCCGTGGCTGCTCACGGGCTTCCGATGGCACGAGCCCGTCCCGCACTGGTGGCCGGCGCGGGTGCTGGGCGGTGCGCTGATCCTCGCGGGTGCGGCGGTCCTCGTGCGCGCGTTCAGCCGGTTCGTCCGCGAGGGCCGGGGGACGCCCGTCCCGGTCGCCGCTCCTGACCAGTTGGTGGTGGGCGGGCTGTACCGGCACGTGCGCAATCCGATGTACGTGGCGTTGTTCGCGGTGCTCATCGGCGAGCCGCTGCTGCTCGGAGGCCTGTGGCTGCTGTACCCGCTGCTGCTGTGGTGCTTCGTGGCTCCGTACGTGCGCTGGCGCGAGGAACCGGCGCTGGTCCGCCGCTTCGGCGCGGACTACCAGCGCTACCGGAGCGAGGTTCCCGCCTGGATCCCGCGACTGCGTCCCTGGCACGGGTAGAGCGCCGGAGAGGACCGGAGCACGGGCGGATCGATCCTGGTCACCGGTGGTACGGGCACGCTCGGCAGCGCCGTGGTGGGGTTGGACTCCCTCAGCGGCGGCTGAGCAGGTGTGCCGCGGTCGCGGTCGCGGCGGTCACGGCGAACACCGAGGGCCAGGCGCCGATCTTCTTCGCCAGCGGGTGCGAGCCCGCCAGCGCCGTTCCGTAGGTCGCCCCCAGGGCCAGCGCCGGGATCACACCGGCGCGGCGGCGGCAGACCTCCATCGCGCCCAGGCCGGCACCTGCCGCGACGACTCCGCCCCAGTGCCGGTGCTGGGAGGCGCGAGCCACCGCGAAGCCACCGATCAAACCGGCCGAGGTCAGCAGGCTGGACGGAATCGACATGCGTACTCCTCGTTCGTTCCGGTCCCGAGGCTTCGACCTTACTGCCGCTCGGGTGGTTCTGGCGGGAACCCGCCGCATCGGTGATTGACTTCCCATTTCGCGCTAAGAAAAGTGCTGGTCTCGTCCTTCTTCCAGACTCGGGAGCCTGCATGCGGCGCGTTGTGACCGGTTATCTCGCGGCGATCTTCGCCCTGCCCCTGGTCGGGTCCACGGCGGCGGCCCAGCCACCGCAGGGCCCGGTGTTCTCCGACGGCGAAGCGCAGCCGGTGTTCGACCCGGCTCAAGCGGTGCGCCAGGACCTGTTCGTCACCGCGCCGGTCGACAGCGACCACGACGGGCAGCAGGACCGGGTGCACGTCCAGGTGGTGCGGCCGAAGGAGTCCGAGCAGGGCCTGCGGGTTCCGGTGGTCTACCAGGCCAGCCCGTACTTCTCCGGCGGCAACGACGTGCCCAACCACAACGTCGACACCGAGCTGCACGTGCCGGAGCAGGCCGGGCCGCGCACGATGCGCCGCACGACGGGTGACGAGCGGGTCGCCGTCGCCGCCGAGATCGACTGGGCGTACGAGCAGTACCTGCTGGCCAGGGGCTATGCCGTGGTCTACGCCGAGTCGCTGGGAACGGGGGAGTCCACGGGGTGCCCGACCACCGGTGCCGAGAACGAGACGATCGGCGCCAAGTCCGTGGTGGACTGGCTCAACCACCGCGCACCCGGCCACGACGCCGGCGGTGCGCCCGTTCAGGCCCACTGGTCGACCGGCAAGGTCGGCATGATGGGCGTCTCCTACAACGGCACCCTGCCCAACGCCGTGGCCTCCACGGGGGTCGAAGGCCTCGAAGCGATCGTCCCGATCGGGGCGATCTCGAACTGGTACGACTACTACCGGACCGACGGGGCCGTGGTCGCTCCCGGTGGTTACCAGGGCGAGGACGCCGATGTGCTGGCCGAATACGTCCACACCCGCGCCGACAGGGAGCCGTGCCGTCCGGTGATCGACGGCCTCACCGCTGAGCAGGACCGGATCACCGGCGACTACAGCCGGTTCTGGGACGAGCGCAACTACCTCGACGACGTCGACAAGGTGCACGCGGCCGTGCTGTCGGTGCACGGGCTCAACGACTGGAACGTCAAGACGCGCCAGGCCGCGCAGTGGTACGGGGCGCTGCGGGAGCACGACGTGCCGCACAAGATCTGGTGGCACCAGTCCGGCCACACCGACCCGATCAAGCTGCGCGAGCAGGAGTGGCTGCGGACGCTGAACCGCTGGTTCACCCGCTACCTCTACGACGTGCCCAACGGCGTCGAGGGCGAGCCGCGCGCCACGGTGCAGCGCGAGGACGGCAGCTGGACCGAGGAACCCGAATGGCCTGCCCCGGATGCCGCCGAGACGGTGTTGCGGCCGAGCGCGGGTGGATCGCAGCGAGGTGGTCTCAGCGCTGGCAGCCCTGCTGCTGAGGCGGTGGAAGGCCTCACCGACGACGCCGGTCTGCTGGCCGAGGACCTCGCGGCGGCACCGAGTTCGCCGAACCGGCTGGCCTACTTCACCGAGCCGCTGGCCGAGCAGGCGCGGGTCAGCGGTGAGGTCCGCGCCGACCTGGCGCTGACCTTCGACCGGCCGGCGGCCAACGTGACCGCTCTGCTGGTCGACCAGGCGCCGGACGGTTCGGTCTCGGTGGTCACCCGCGGGTGGACCGATCCGCAGAACCGGGAGGCGCTGGACCGCACCACCCCGATCGAGCCCGGGCAGAACTACGCGATCACCGTGTCCATGCAGCCCGACGACTACGTGTTCGCTCCCGGGCACCGGCTGGGCGTGGTGGTGCTCTCCAGCGACCACGACTTCACGCTGCGCCCCAAGCCGGGCGCGGGGATGCGGCTGGACCTGGCGCGCACCAGCATCTCGATTCCCGCCGTCGGAAGGATTTCATGACCGAGTTTCATGAAATCCGTTGCGGTAGCGGAGAGCAACCTTCGACGGGGTGGCGAAGTTAGCCTGATCGATCGTCGCTGATGGGTGTGGTTGCGGGCGTTTCGGCGCTGATCTGTCCACAGCGGACGAAGTTGTCCGGAGATTCGCGAAACCGGTTTCGCTGAGCCGGTTTTCGGCTCCATCGTTGTGGCATGACAACGCGACTGAACACCCAGATATCGCTCAGCGATCCCGGTGACGTGCTCGCCGCGCTACCGCACATGATCGGGTTCAACCCGGTCAACTCCTTCGTGCTGCTGACGCTGCACGAACTGACCTGCACCCCGAAGTTCGGCATGACCATGCGCGTGGACCTGCCGTGCCCCGCGAACGCCTGCGCGTTCGGCGAGTTCCTGCTGACGGGCCCGCTGAGCAGGAAGAACGTCGAAGGCGTGATCATGGTGGTGGTCGGGGACAAACCCAACTACTCGGGCTGCCCGCAGAGCTGCGGAGGCAGGTGCCACGAGTCCGACGAGCCCGGTCCCGACTCCGAGCCGCCGATGCTCGGCCTGATCGACGTGGTCCGGAAAACGCTGCTGCAGGCCGGGATCGTGACCGCTCACGCGCTGCACGTGCCGGAGATCGCGGCCGGCGAGAAGTGGCGGTGCTACTTCGACGAGGGCTGCCGCGGAGTCGTCGCGGATCCGAAGGAATCCGCGATGGGAGCGGTGATGGCCGCCGAGGGGTCGGTGACCTTCGGGAGCAGGGACGAACTGCGCGAACTCGTCGCGCCCGAATCGCAAGAGGTGATCAGCCGCTGGTCGGCGAAGCTCGACGCGCTGACCGAGGAGGCCATCGACTCCTACGACCCGTCGCGCGTCACCGAAGACCTGCGCAAGGTCTTCGGCGCCATCCAGCGCATCGCCGCGGGCTCCGCGCTCACCGAGGACGACCTGCTGGGCGTGCTGCAGGCCGTCGCGGACACCCGGGTTCGGGACATCGTGATGGGCACAGCGCTGAGCGAACTGGCGCGCCCGGCCGAAGAGCTCTGGCTGACGCTCGTGCGCAAGGCGCCGGATCCCGAACTCGCGGAGGTCGCCGCGCTGCTGGCGTTCTCGGCCTACGTGCGCGGTGAGGGCGCGCTGGCGGGTGTGGCCCTGGAACGCATCGAGAGGGTCACACCCGGACACACCCTCGGCACCCTGCTCCGGCAGGCCATGGACTCCGGAATCCCGCCCGCGGAGCTGGCCGGCATCGCCCGGCACTCGGTCGACGACGCCCAGCTCCTGCTCGACGAGGACGGAGCCTGCTGATGTGCGCGAAGAAGCGGAAGAAGCGATCAGGACGCGTGGCGCGCGCGGGTGAACTCCCACGCGTCACGCACGATCACGCCGATGTCGGCGCGCTGGGGCTGCCACCCCAGGTCCTCCCGCGCCCGCTGGCTGGACGCCACCAGGGTCGCTGGGTCGCCCGCCCGGCGGGGTGCGACCTTCGCCGGGATCGGGTGCCCGGTGACCTCGCGGCAGGTGTCGATGACCTGCTTGACCGAGAAGCCCGTGCCGTTGCCCAGGTTGTAGATGCGGTGCTGGCCGGCCTCGGCGTTCTGCAACGCCAGCAGGTGGGCGTCGGCGAGGTCGGTGACGTGGATGTAGTCGCGGACGCAGGTGCCGTCGGTGGTGGGCCAGTCCTCACCGAAGATCTGCACCTGCTCGCGCTGACCCAGCGCGACCTGGAGCACGATCGGGATCAGGTGGGTCTCCACGGTGTGCCGCTCGCCGAACGCGCCGTGCGCCCCGGCGACGTTGAAGTACCGCAGGCTGACCGCACCGATGCCGTGCGCCGTCGCGTAGGAGGTGATCGCGTGGTCGATCGCGAGCTTGGTGGCGCCGTAGGTGTTGGTCGGCCGCGTCGCCAGGTCCTCGGTGATCGGGGAGACCTCGGGCTCGCCGTAGGTCGCCGCCGTCGAGGAGAACACCAGTCGCGGCGTGCCGTGCTCGCGCATCGCATCCAGCAGGCGCAGCGACGTGACGACGTTGCCCTGCCAGTACTTCTGCGGGTCCTCCATGGACTCGCCGACCAGCGACTTGGCCGCGAAGTGCAGCACACCGTCGAACTTCTCCGCGAGCAGCTCGCTCGCCGCGGAGGCGATGTCGGCCTCGACGAACTTGCAGCCGTCCGGGATCGCGTCGGCGTGCCCGGTGGAGAGGTCGTCGACCACGACGACCTCGTGGCCCGCCTCCACCAGGCGTGCTGCGCACACGCTTCCGACGTAACCGGCACCGCCTGTGACCAGGAGCTTCAACTGCGCACTGCCTTCCGTGGGAAAACTAGTCGATTCAGCGGGAAGCGGAGGTCGACGAGCTCGTCACAGGTCCCGTCCCGCACCGGCGGAGGGTATCGCGATGAACACGCGCGGCTCGGTGAGGCTCCGCTCGGCGAACGCGGACCGGACGGCGGACTCGATCCGCTCCCGGTCAGCGCTGGAGATCAGCGCGATCGCCGAACCGCCGAAGCCGCCGCCGATCATCCGCGCGCCCAGTGCGCCGGCCTGCACCGCTGCGTCCGCTGCGACGTCGAGTTCCAGGCAGGAGACGCGGTAGTCGTCGCGGAGGCTGGCGTGGGAGGCGTTGAGCAGCGGGCCGATCTCGGCGTAACCGCCGGAGCGCAGCACCTCCACGGTGGACAGCACTCGCTCGTTCTCGGTGACCACGTGCTTGACCAGCGGCTGGAGCTCGTCCGGAAGCTGCTCCAACGCCGCAGGCAGTTGCGCCGCCGAAACGTCCCGAAGTGCCTTCACCTCGAGCAGCTCCGCCGCCCGCTCGCAGCCCTTCCGGCGTTCTCCGTAACCGGATTCGCTGTGCGAGTGCTTCGCGCGGGTGTCGATGACCAGCAGCTCGAGGTCGGCGCTGCGCGGGTCGAACGGGACCTGCTCGGCCTCGCCGGAGCGGACGTCGAAGAACAGCACGTGGGACTCGACGCAGCGCAGCGACGCGGTCTGGTCGAGCAGTCCGGTGGGAGCGCCGACGTAGTCGTTCTCCGAGCGCTGCACGAGCCGCGCGATCTCCGCCAGGCTCGGCGCGTCCGGCTCGCCCGGCGCCAAGCCCAGGTGGTCAAGCAACGCCAGCGCAACAGCGCACTGCAGCGCGTGGGAGGACGACAGACCTGCGCCGGTGGGGACGTCACCGACGATCATCAGGTTCATGCCCGGTACGGGGTGACCGGCTTCGCGCAGCGCCCACGCGACGCCCGCCGGGAAGGCGGACCAGCCGGTGTGGGACCCGGGCTGGAGGTCGTCGACGACGACCTCCTCGCCCTGGTGGAGCTCGCCGTCGTCGCCCAGCGTCGTGCTCACGAGCGTGCGGTCCTCGCGCGGCCCGACGGCCACCGCCACCCGGTGCGGAATCGCCATCGGGAGCACGAAACCGTCGTTGTAGTCGGTGTGCTCACCGATCAGGTTGACCCGGCCCGGGGCCGACCACACCGCGCTGGCGGCACGGCCGTGCTCAGCGGCGAACAGCTCCGCCGCGCGTTCGGAGACGGTCACTTGGCGGTCACCATGACCGCGTGGGCGATGCTCGACGTGAGCTCGGCGGTACCGCTCTGGCCGCGCACCTCGATTGGCTTGTTGGCCCCGACCACCGACAGGATCTCGACCTCGTTGCCCGGCACGATGCCGACCTCCTTGAGGTCGGTCATCAGGTCGGGGTCCAGCTGCACGTGCTCGGCGATGCGGCGGATGACCGCGCGGCCACCGCCGTTGCGGGCGATCTCGTCGACTCGCTGGAGCTCGCCGTCGACCGCGCTCTCGACGTGATCGACACCGAGGTCGTCGAGTCCGGGGATGGGGTTGCCGTAGGGGGACGTGGTGGGGCCACCGAGGAGCTTGACGAGCTTGCGCTCGACGGCCTCGCTCATCACGTGCTCCCAGCGGCACGCCTCGTTGTGCACGTGCTCCCACTCGAGGCCGATCACGTCGACGAGGAGCCGTTCGGCGAGGCGGTGCTTGCGCATGACGCTGATCGCCCGGGCGCGTCCGGCCTTGGTCAGCTCGAGGTGGCGGTCCTCGGCGACCATCAGCAGGCCATCGCGCTCCATGCGGGCCACCGTCTGGCTCACGGTGGGTCCGCTCTGCTCCAGGCGCTCGGCGATCCGCGCCCGGAGTGGCACCACGCCCTCTTCCTCGAGGTCGTAAATGGTGCGAAGGTACATCTCAGTGGTATCGATGAGATCGTTCACGTCGGCTCCCCATTCAAGTCCCAACCACGATGCTAGTCGCTGGCAGCGACAACGGTCAGTGGCCGGGGAGTTGACAGCCAAGATTGATGACCGACCTCGTCGGCGGGTTTCGAAAGGCCGTCATGCATCCCTTGATCAGTACCGATGATCTCATGTCCGCGCTGAGTGCGGACCCGCACCCGACGCTGCTCGACGTGCGGTGGTCACTGCTCGGACCACCGGGACGGGAGGACTACGCCGAGGGGCACTTGCCCGGAGCGGTTTTCGTGGATCTGGACGCCGAGCTGGCGTCCGAGCCAGGCCCCGCCGGCCGGCATCCACTGCCCGATCCGGCGGCCTTCCAGGAGGTCCTCCGCCGTGCCGGAGTGGACGCCGACCGGACCGTGGTGGTCTACGACGCGGACAACGGTTCGGCAGCGGCCCGGGCGTGGTGGCTGCTGCGCTGGGCCGGGCACCGCTCGGTCGCCGTCCTCGACGGGGGCTACGCGGCGTGGACCGCCGAGGGCAAGCCGACCACCACCGAGGTCCCGGGACCCGGTGACGGCGGATTCCGGGTTCGGCCCGGTGCGATGCCGGTGATCGACGCGGACCAGGCGGCCGGTCTGGCTCGCGACGGCGTGCTGCTCGACGCGCGGGCTCCGGAGCGATACCGGGGTGAGGTCGAGCCGATGGACCCGCGCGCCGGGCACGTCCCCGGAGCGCGCAACGCGCCGTTCAGCGAGCACACCGGTGAGTCGGGGCGCTGGCGTTCTCCGGAGGACCTGGCCGAGCGCTTCGCCGCGCTGGGCGTCACCGGCGACAGCGCGGTCGGCGCCTACTGCGGCTCGGGCGTGACCGCTTGCTCGGTGCTGCTCGCGCTGGAGCACGCCGGCATCACCGACGCTCGCAACCCGGCGGCGCTGTACGCGGGCTCGTGGTCGAACTGGGCAGCGGACCCCGCTCGGCCGGCGGCCACCGGTGCGGACGCGGGCTGAGGCCCTCGCAAGATCGATCCGGTTCGGCGGGTCACGCGGCCGAGACCCTGTGGCGGGTGGCTTCCTGCGGGTAGCGTCCCGCCCATGGGTTCTCAGTTGGCCGTGGTCTGGGACGAGTCGCTGCTCGAGTACGACCTCGGCGGGCACCATCCGCTGCATCCGATCCGCCTGGACCTGACCATGCGGCTGGCCGACTCGCTCGGCCTGCTCGACGGCGTGGAGACGCTCAAACCTGAGCCGGCCACCGAACGGGACCTGCTGCGGGTGCACACCGCCGAGTACATGGCCGCCGTTCGCTCGGCGCCGCTGAGCGGCTGGGAGGTCGGGCACGGGCTGGGCACCGACGACAACCCGATCTTCGACCGGATGCACGAGGCGTCGGCCCTGATCGCGGGCGCGTCCATCAAGGCGGCCGAGCAGATCGTGTCCGGTCAGGCCGATCGCGCCGTCAACATCGCCGGCGGACTGCACCACGCGATGGCCGATCACGCGGCCGGGTTCTGCGTCTACAACGACTGCTCGGTGGCCATCGCCTGGATGCTGGAGCAAGGCGTCGAACGGATCGCCTACCTCGACGTCGACGTGCACCACGGTGACGGTGTCCAGGCGGCGTTCTACGACGACCCGCGCGTCATGACGATCTCGCTGCACCAGCACCCGGTGACGCTGTGGCCGGGCACCGGCTTCGCCACCGAGGTCGGCAAGGGCAACGCCGACGGCACGGCGGTCAACATCCCGCTGCCGCCGGGCACCGGCGATGCGGACTGGCGGCGCGCCTTCCACGCGGTGGTGCCCTCGGTGCTGGACCAGTTCCGCCCGCAGGTGCTGGTCACCCAGTGCGGGGCCGACGCGCACCGCGACGACCCGCTCGCCGACCTGTCGATGACGGTCGACGGTCAGCGCGCGACCTACCAGAACCTGCGCGAACTCGCCGAGAGCTACGCCGGCGGCAAGTGGCTGGCGCTCGGCGGTGGGGGATATTCGCTGTTCCGCGTGGTGCCCCGGGCGTGGACACACCTGCTGGCGACGCTGCTGAACCGGGACGTAGCGCCGGAGACGACGATCCCTGAGGATTGGATCGCGCACGCCGTCCGGCGTGCGCAGAACGTACCGATGCCGACGTCGATGTCGGACGGGGCCGACCCGTCCTTCGAACCCTGGACCGGGGTGACCGCTTCGGCGGTGGACACCGCGATCCGCGACGCCCGGCACGCGGTTTTCCCGCTGCTCGGGCTGGACCCGGCAGACAGCCGCGACTGAGGAGCATCCGAAGTGGACGAAGTGCTGGGAGAGGAGGCCGGGCCGCAGCAGGACTACCCCCGGCAGTGGGAAGCCGACGTGGTGCTGTCCGACGGCGGCACCGTGCACCTGCGGCCGATCGTCCCGGCCGACAAGGACAAGCTGCTGGCCTTCCACGGGCGGCTCAGCGACAGGACGAGGTACTACCGGTACTTCGGCCCGTACCCGCGGATGCCGGAGCGCGACGTGCGGCGGTTCACGCAGGTCGACTACCTCAACCGGATCGCGCTGGTCGCGCTGCTCGGTGACGACATCGTCGCGGTCGGCCGCTTCGACCGGCTCGGTGAGCAGAAGTCCGCCGAGGTCGCGTTCGTGGTCGAGGACGGTCACCAGGGGCGAGGGCTGGGCTCGATCCTGCTGGAGCACCTCGCGGCCGCGGCGCAGGAGCGCGGTCTGCGGCGCTTCGTGGCCGAGGTCCTGGCGGAGAACTCGACGATGGTCCGGGTCTTCCGCGACGCCGGCTACCAGGTCAGCCGGGCCATGGAGGAAGGCGTCGTGCACCTGGAGTTCGACATCGACCCGACCGAGGAATCGGTCGCGGTGGCCCGAGCCCGGGAACAGGCCGCTGAGGCGCGCAGCGTGCACAACCTGCTGCGCCCGCGGTCGGTGGCGGTGATCGGGGCCTCCACGGATCACCGCAAGATCGGTCACGCGGTGCTGACCAACCTGCTCACCGCGGACTTCACGGGCCCGGTCTACCCGGTCAACCCCGAGCACCGCTCGGTGCGCGGCGTGCGGGCCTACGCCTCGGTGCTCGACATCCCCGACGAGGTCGACCTGGCGGTGGTGGCGATTCCGGCTGCCAGCGTCAACGAGGTCCTCGACGACTGCCTGGCCAAGGGCGTGAAGACGCTGGTCATCGTCTCCTCCGGCTTCAGCGAGTCCGGTCCGGCGGGGCGCGAGGTCGAGCGCGAGATGGTGCGCGCCGCTCGCGTGCACGGCATGCGGGTGGTGGGCCCCAACGCGCTCGGCGTGGTCAACCCCGATCCGGAGTTCCGGCTCAACGCCAGCCTCGCGCCGCAGCTGCCCGGACGTGGCCGCACCGGGTTCTTCTGCCAGTCCGGCGCGCTGGGCGTGGCGATCCTGGAGACGGCTACCGAGCGCGGGCTCGGGTTGTCGACGTTCGTCTCCGCGGGCAACCGCGCCGACCTGTCCGGCAACGACCTGCTGCAGTACTGGCAGACCGACCCGGCCACCGATGTCGTGCTGCTGTACCTGGAGTCGTTCGGCAATCCGCGCAAGTTCGGTCGGCTCGCCCGGCGTCTGGCCCGCAGCAAGCCGGTCGTGGTGGTCAAGTCGGGCCGCAACTCGGTGCGCGCGGGCCTGGCGGCGACCACGGTGGAGATCGACGAGACGAGCGTGCAGGCGCTGTTCGAGCAGTCCGGCGTGATCCGGGTCGAGTCGGTGGCGCAGATGTTCGACACCGCGCTGCTGCTCGCGCACCAGCCGCTGCCGCAGGGCGATCGGGTCTCGATCGTGGGCAATTCCTCGGCGCTGGGCATGATCGCCGCCGACGTGGCGCAGGCGCAGGGACTGCAGCTGGCGCACGAGCCGGTCGACGTCGGGGCCGTGGCCGGGCCGGAGGAGTTCGCCGCCGCGGTGCGCGATGCGGCCCTGCGCGACGACGTCGATGCGCTGATCACGGTGTTCGCCCCGCCGGTGGCGGTGCCTGGAACCGCGTACGCGCGGGCGCTGCGGAACGCGCTGCAGGAGGCCGACGCCGCGCGTTCGAAGCCTGTGGTGACCACGTTCCTGGCGGCCGAAGGCGTGCCGGACGAACTGGTCGTGCCGGGACCGGACGGGACCACGGGCAAGGGATCGGTGCCGTCGTACCCGAGCCCGGAGCGCTCGGTGCTCGCGCTGGCTCGCGTCACCCGCTACGCGAAGTGGCGTGCGGCGCCGAAGGGGCACTTCGTGCGGCCGGAGGTGGAGGCCGAGCAGGCGCGTTCGCTGGTCGAGCAGTGGCTGGCCGAGGGCGTGGGGGAGCTCGGCGACGAGCGCACCGTGCGGCTGCTGGGTTGCTACGGCATCGAGGTGGTGGCCTTCCGCAAGGTCGTCGACGTCGACGGCGCGGTCGCCGCGGCCGAGGAGCTGGGCTACCCGGTGGTGCTGAAGTCCACCAGCGCCAAGCTGCGGCACCGCAACGACCTGGTCGGGGTCCGGCTGGACCTGGGCAGTCCGGAGGCGGTGCGCACGGCGTACGCCGACGTGCGCCGGGTGTCGGGGATCGACGAGGTCTACGTGCAGCGGATGGCCGGGCGCGGGACGTCGTGCGTGATCGACCTCATCGACGACCCCTCGTTCGGCACGCTGGTCTCGTTCGGGCTCTCCGGCGTGGCCAGCGAGCTGCTGGGGGACAAGGCGTACCGCGCGCTGCCGTTGACCGACGTCGACGTCGCCACGCTGGTGCGCGCTCCCCGGGCCGCGCCGCTGCTGGTCGGGTACCGGGGCGTGGAGCCGGCCGACCTGTCCGCGCTGGAGGACCTGGTGCTGCGGGTGGCGACCTTGGCCGAGGATCTGCCCGAGGTGCGGCAGCTGGTGTTGCAGCCGGTCCTGGCCTCGCCGAACGGTGCTGCGGTGACCGGGGCGAGGGTGTCGCTGGGCGAGTCCGTGGCGGTTCCGGACACCGGGCCGCGAAGACTGCGATAGGGGACACAGACGGAACGTGTTAGTTCCGTTAATCTGTGCGCGTGGATGAGGTCACGACCCGGAAGATCGACGCGCCCGCCCCCGTGCTCGGCGTGGTCCCCGCAGGCCAGTACCGGATCAAGGTGCGCGCGTTGCAGCAGGACGACCCGAGCGCGCCGGTCGCCGTGCTGGCACCGGCCATGGGCGTGCCCGCCGGCTACTACCGGCGGTTCGTCGCCGAGCTGCACCAGCTCGGCATGACCGTGGTGTCGTACGACGTGCGCGGGCAGGGCGAGAACAAGCCCCGGGCCCAGCGCGGAGTCCACTTCGGCTACCAGGACTTCGTCAACGACCTCGACGCCGTGCTCGACCTGGTCGAATCGGTCTTCCCCAGGGCGCCCCGGTTCGTCCTCGGTCACAGCCTCGGCGGTCAGATCGCGTTGCTGCACACCGCTGCCAACCCCGGCCGGATCCAGGGCGCCGCGCTGATCGCCACCGGTTCCGTCTGGTACCGGGGCTATCCCGGCCTGGCCAAGTACTACTACTCGCTGCTGGGCACTCAGACGATCGCACTGGCTTCGACGCTGCTCGGGTACTGGCCCGGCTACGTCTTCGGCGGCAGGCAGGCGACCGGCCTGATGCGCGACTGGGCGCGCCAGGCGCGCACCGGGCGCTGGCGGCTGACCGGATCCGACCTCGACTACGACGCCGCCCTGGCCGAGGTGACGACCCCGCTGCTCACCGTGACCGTGGACAACGACGAGCTGGCGCCGACCTCGGCCATGGACGACCTGGTCAAGCACTCCACCCGCGCAGACCGCACGTCCCGGCACTACACGGCCGACGACGCGGGCGGGCCGGTGGACCACTTCAAGTGGACGCGGAGCTCCGCGGAGATGGCGGCCTGGATCGAGGACTGGATGAACGGCGTCCTCGGGCGCTGATCGCGGATTCGCGCACCGGCCGGGTGAATTGTGTGAAAGGTGTGGACTGATCCACCTCGGCCGGGACGCAACCGCTGGCTCCCGAGCGTCCGTCTTAGAGGTATGAGACGCCTACACACTGCAGTGGGCGCGGGGAGTCTGCTTATCGTTCTGGCAGCCTGCGCCCAACAGCCGACCAACGACGTGGGGTTCGGTGGTCAACCGCCGGTGCCTCCCGGACCGGTTCAGCCGAAACCTGAACCGGAACGGACGCCGGTGGCCGCAGAGGCCATCGACCTCTCGCTGCTGCCAAAAGGATATCCGAAGAAGGTCTGGACCCAGGACAACGGTACCGCAGTAGTCGCCTCCGGTCAGGAGGGCGGCTGCAGCAAGGTTCGCGCCGAACTGGCGGAGCAGACCCCGGACCACGTGAAGATCATCCTGGTGGAGGAGACTCCGGAGCCGCCGGGCATCTGCACGATGGACCTGAGGTACCCGCCGGTGGCGGTGAGCCTCGACGCACCGCTGGAAGGGCGAAAAGTGGTCCTGGAGCAGAAAGATGTGAAGGTTCCGCGCTGATCGGGCTGTAGCGCGGCGGTAACCTGCCGCCGTCGCGCGCGCAGAACCCGGCTCGCCGCCGGAGGTGGGGCTCCACGGCGGACCTGGTTCGGCAGTCCTGTTCTCGATGCGGGCTTTTGCAGCGGGATGACCGCAGCCGCTTGGGCTCACCCGCGCACCACGCGCGGGTGAGCCCAAGACCGGTCGCCCATCGCGAAAACCTCGGAGACGTGTGCAAGCGGCGCAGCCCGGATTCCAGACGGCGTGTCAGGTTCCGCCACCTGCACCGTCGCGCACCACGAGTTCGGGAGGAGGCTCTCAGCGGCCGAAGGAGATCTGCAGGGTGGGCTGCGTCGAGTTGGCGAAGAAGTCGTTGCCCTTGTCGTCGACGACGATGAAGGCGGGGAAGTCCTCGACCTCGATGCGCCAGACCGCTTCCATGCCCAGCTCGGGGTACTCCAGCACCTCGACCTTGCGGATGCAGTCCTGCGCCAGCCGCGCGGCCGGGCCACCGATCGAACCGAGGTAGAACCCGCCGTGGTTCTGGCAGGACTCGGCGACCTTCTTCGACCGGTTGCCCTTGGCCAGCATGACCATCGAGCCACCCGCGGCCTGGAACTGCTCGACGTAGGAGTCCATCCGGCCGGCGGTGGTCGGGCCGAACGAACCCGATGCGTAGCCGTCGGGGGTCTTGGCCGGACCGGCGTAGTAGACCGGGTGGTCGCGCATGTAGTCGGGCATCGGCTCGCCCGCGTCGAGCCGCTCGGCGATCTTGGAGTGCGCGATGTCGCGCGCCACGACCAGCGGACCGGTCAGCGAGACGCGGGTCTTGACCGGCAGCTTGGACAGCTCGGAGCGGATCTCGGCCATCGGCCGGTTCAGGTCGATCTTGACGACCTCGTCGGAGAGCTGTTCGTCGGCGACCTCCGGCAGGTACTTGGCCGGGTCGCGCTCCAACTGCTCCAGGAACACGCCCTCAGGGGTGATCTTGGCCTTGGCCTGCCGGTCCGCCGAGCAGGACACCGCGACGCCGACCGGCAGCGAAGCGCCGTGCCGGGGCAGTCGGATCACGCGCACGTCGTGGCAGAAGTACTTGCCGCCGAACTGCGCGCCGATGCCGAACTGGCGGGTCATCTCCAGGACCTGCTGCTCCATCTCGACGTCGCGCAGCGCGTGCCCGGAGCCGGAGCCCTCGCGCGGCAGCTCGTCGAGGTAGCGCGCGGAGGCGAGCTTGGCGACCTTGAGGTTGTACTCGGCCGACATGCCGCCGACGACGATCGCCAGGTGGTACGGCGGGCACGCGGCGGTGCCCAGCGAGCGCAGCTTCTCCTCCAGGAAGCGGCCCAGGCGCGTCGGGTTCAGCAGCGCCTTGGTCTCCTGGTAGAGGAAGGTCTTGTTCGCGCTGCCGCCGCCCTTGGCCATGAACAGCAGCTCGTAGAACGGGTCGGTGCCCGGCTTGTTGAACAGCTCGATCTGGGCGGGCAGGTTGCTGCCGGTGTTGCGCTCTTCCCAGAAGTTCAGCGGCGCCATCTGCGAGTAGCGCAGGTTGAGGTCCTGGTAGGCGTTGAAGATGCCGCGAGCCAGCGACTCCTCGTCCTGGCCGCCGGTGAGCACCGACTCGGTCCGCTTGCCGATGACGATCGCGGTGCCGGTGTCCTGGCACATCGGCAGCACGCCGCCGGCCGACACGCAGGCGTTGCGCAGCAGGTCCGTGGCCACGAAGCGGTCGTTCGCGCTGGCCTCGGGGTCTTCCACGATCGACTTCAGCTGGGCGAGGTGCGACGGACGCAGCAGGTGCTGGATGTCCTTGATCGCCTCGGCGGCCAGCGAAGTCAGCGTGGCGGGTTCGATCTCCAGGAAGCGGCGCCCTGCGGCTTCGACGACCTTGATGCCTTCATCGGTCACCAAGCGGTACTCGGTGTCGTCGGGGCCGAGGGGGAGCACCTCGGTGAAGTCGAAATTCGTGGTGGTCACGTCGCGGCTCCTTTGCGCGCGTTCGGGTTACGCGTGCACTCATGTAACCGCGCAGCGGATCACGCCGTCCACACGGGTGGGCTATGTGTGACGGAGACCTGATGGTGCGCGCCGGGTGCGCCCTGGTCGAAACCTGCTCGGATTGACATTCTCGGGGGGACGGCTCCCCTCACATCGGAGGCTTCATGCCGACGTCGGACGCTCTCGATGAACTGGTCAACCTCCGCGACCTCGGCGGTCAGCCCACCGGCGACGGTGTTCTGACCAGGTCCGGCGTGGTCTACCGCAGCGATGCCCCGCACCCCGGTGATCGGGACCCGGCCGAGGCCGCCGCGTGGCCGCCGCGGGTGGTGGTGGACCTGCGCGAAGCGGTCGAGACGCAGGACGAGCACCCGCTGGCCACCGTCGCGCAGGTCCACCGGGTTCGGGTGCTGGAAGGGCTGGACAAGCCGGAGACCGACGGTTCCGTGCACGAGCTGACCCTGCTCTACGAGGGGATGCTGCAGGGCGCTCCGAAGAAGCTCGTCGAGGTGTTCCGGCAGGTCCTGGAGGCCGACGGCCCGGCGCTGGTGCACTGCGCGGCGGGCAAGGACCGGACCGGTGTGGCCTCGGCGATGCTGCTGGGCGCGGCGGGAGTGCGGCAGGACGCGATCATCGCCGACTACGTGCGCACCGACAAGAACATGTTCCGCGTGCTGCAGCGGCTCAACGAGGCGCCGGAACTGCCGCCCGGGGTGGACGAGGAGATGGTCGCCGAGTTCTTGGCGACCCCGACTCAGGCCATCGAGCGAGTGCTGGAGATCTTCGACGACCACCGGGGCGCTGCGGGCTGGCTGAGCACCCACGGGGTCACCGACGACGAGCTGGATCGCTGGCAGGAGAAGTTCCTGCAGAAGTAGGTGAGGAGGCCGGACCCGCCTGTTCGACGAGCCCGCCCTCCTCCAGCAGGCGGTGGAGGACCCCACCGCTCAAGCAAACGGGAAGAAGATCTTCGCGTTTTCTCCGCATCGGGTCAACGAGCCGATCGGGTGCAAAGTGACGCAGATCGGCCAGAACAGGGCACGACCTCGCGCCCGATCGCCTCAACCGTCACAGAGGTCACAGGAGAAGGCGGAGCGCCCCTCGGGTGGGGAGGGGCGCTCCGCCGGCTTCAGCTGGCGTAGGCGCGGAGCCGGTCGGCGCGGTCGCCCTGGCGGAGCTTGGACATGACCTCGCGCTCGATCTGGCGGACCCGCTCGCGGGACAGCCCGAACGCCTTGCCGATCTGGTCCAGGGTGCGCGGCTGGCCGTCTTCGAGGCCGTAGCGCATCCGGATGACCGCCTGCTCGCGCTCCTCCAGCGTGGACAGCACCCTGCGCAGGTCGTCCTGCAGGAAGCCCGAGATCACCGCGTTCTCGGCGTCGGCGGACTCGGCGTCCTCGATGAAGTCACCGAGCGGCGCGTCCTCCTCGGCGCCCACCGGCATGTCCAGGCTCACCGGGTCACGCGAGTGGTCCATCAGGTCGAGGATCTTCTCGACCGGGATGCCGGCCTCTTCGGAGAGCTCGTCGTCGGTGGCCTCGCGGCCCAGCTTCTGGTGCAGGTCGCGCTTGATCCGGGCCAGCTTGTTGACCTGCTCGACCAGGTGGACGGGCAGCCGGATGGTGCGGCTCTGGTCCGCCATGCCCCGGGTGATGGCCTGGCGGATCCACCAGGTCGCGTAGGTCGAGAACTTGAAGCCCTTGGTGTAGTCGAACTTCTCCACCGCGCGGATCAGGCCCAGGTTGCCCTCCTGGATGAGGTCCAGCAGGGGCATGCCGCGTCCGGTGTAGCGCTTGGCGAGGCTGACGACCAGACGGAGGTTGGCCTCCATCAGGTGGTTCTTCGCGCGCCGACCATCCCGCACGACGGCATTGAGGTCCGAACGCCGCTCGGGGGAGAGGTTCTTGCCGGTCTCCAGCAAGTGCTTGGCGAAAACTCCGGCCTCGATCCGCTTGGCGAGGTCGACCTCTTCCTGTGCGGTGAGCAGCGCGGTGCGCCCGATGCCGTTGAGGTAGACGCGCACCAGGTCGGCCGATGGTCCCTGGGTGTCCAGTTCTTCGGCGACGGCGACGTCTGGCTTGGTGGTCTGCGGGACGGTCATGAGCTCCCTCCCTGACGGGCTGGCTAGCGGGGCGCAATTCACACCGACGCATCGGTGCGCGGTGCGGAAGACGCGTACGCTCGGTATTACCGGGGCTTCCGCGTCGACGTTCTTCTTCGGATGTCGGGTCGGTGCCGGTGCTGTCGGTTCCGCCGGATGTCCGGTCGGGAACTTCCAGGGTTCGGTCACCGCTGTCGGCATGGCCGTCGAAGCTTCGTTACCTGGAAAACGACGGGCGCGACGAATTCGTTCCCGATGTTCTCGATTCGAAGACGTCGCGGCCGTCACATCCGTTGCGCCCCCAAGCCTGAGGATTTCCTGAGAGCTCTCGTTACATTTAGACCTCAACCAAAAGTGTGAATGGTCCGTCGTTCACGCTTTCGACCGCCATCATCGCCCCGAACACCCCCGCGGACACCCGAGCGCCCCGCTCGCGGAGCTCCGCGACGACCTCTTCCACCAGCGGCTCCGCCTGCTCGGGGCGGGCCGCTTCGGTCCACGACGGTCGACGTCCCTTCTTGGTCGATCCGTACAGGGTGAACTGGCTGACGACGAGCAGCGGTGCCCCTGTCGTGGCGCACGACTCCTCGTCCCGCAGGGCTCGAATCTCGTGCAGTTTCCGGGCCATTTTTACGACTTCCTCGCGGCCGTCGGAATGCGTCACACCCAATAGGACCAACAGTCCGGGTTCATCGATCTTGCCGACCACTTCACCCTCGACCGTTACCGAGGCGCGAGTGACGCGCGTGGCGATTGCCCTCATTGATCAACACCTCGCCATTCGACCGGAACGACCATTCCGTGCCGCACGAGTTCGCGCACCATCGGAATCGCAGCGGAGGTCAACTCCTCCACATCTTCGCCGTAACCCATCGCGAGCAACTCCAGCAGTTCGTCCAACGGCAGCGCACCGCGGAATCCGGCCAGCAACCGGACGCCGAGCTCGTCGATCTCGTGCTGCCAACCGGGTCCGTCGGTGCGGTGCAGGCGGTGCACGATCGGCTCCCAGCCCTCGTCGCCCGGCTGCGAGACCTGCTCCAGCACCGTGCTGTCGGCGGTGACCAGGCGAGCGGCCAGCAGGTCGTCGTCCGAGTCGTGCTCCCGCAGCCAGTCGACCCGGCGCAGCCAGGCGTCGGACTCCGGGCCCAGCGGGTCGTCGAAGGCGTGCCGCAGGTCCTCGCAGATGACCTCACCGGGGCCGTCGGTGCGGCGCAGGGTGACGAAACCGAAGCCGATGCCGATCACGTCGTTGCTCTCGAACCAGTCCAGCCACTCGGCGGCCTTGCGCATGCCCTGCTCGGAACGCAGGTCGTAGCCGGCGTCGCGCAACCAGGTGCCGACGTAGAGGTCGGGGTCGGCGACGTCGCGCTGCACGAACCAGGCGTCCACCCCCGCGCCCGGCGGGAGCCAGGACGCGACGCGGTCCTCCCAGTCCTCGCCCTCGCGGTGCACCCAGGACGCCAGCAGCTGCCCGGTGCCGCCCTCGTTGAGGAACGACGGCAGCTGGCGCACCACCAGCGCGCTCGCGTCGTCACCGGCCAGGCCGGAGTCGCGGTAGGTGAAGTCGGTGCGCGGCGGTCCGACCACGAACGGCGGGTTGCACACGACCAGGTCGAACCGGCGGCCCCGGACCGGGTCGAACCACTCGCCCTCGCCGAGCTCGGCGTCGACGTCGTTGAGCCGGAAGGTCGCCGCGGCCAGCGCCAGCGCCCGCTGCGAGACGTCGGTGACGGTGACGCTGCTCGCGTGAGTGCTCGCGTGCAGCGCTTGCACGCCGCAGCCGGTGCCCAGGTCGAGCACCGAGCCGACCGGCCGCCGGGTGGTGGCGCGCACCAGGCTCAGCGAGGCGTGCCCGACGCCCAGCACGTGGTCGGGGTCGACGGGACGGCCGCCGCGCAGGTCGGAGTCCAGGTCCGACACGACCCACCAGGAGTGCTCGCCCTCGCCGTGGGGGCGGATGTCCAGCCCGGCGCGCAGCAGCTCGCCGTCGGCGGCGAGGATGCCGGCCGCCAGCGCGTCGTCGATGGTCAGCGAGCCCAGCGCGGCCTGCACGTCGGCGCGGGTCTCGGGTCGGCCCAGCAGGAACAGGCGGACCAGGGTGCCCAGCGGGCCGGCGCCCTCGGTGGCGCGCAGCGCGGGCATCGGCTCGCCGCGGCCGAGCGCGGCGTGCGCGGAGTGGCCGAGCAGGTCGAGGACGCCGTCGGCGTCGTAGGAGGCGGCGCGGAACGCCTCGCGAAGTCGGTCGATGCGGTCAGCGGACAGATCTGGAATCACGTCCTGAATCCTCACACGCCCGTCGACCGATGCCGCCGCTCACTCGGTCGGGCGGTTCGCCGCGGCCGGAAACCGTCGGTGGTGCGACCTAGCATCGAGGCATCGCTGATGGGGGAGTCGACATGACCGTTCTGGACAACAGGCCGAACACCGCGCTGCTGGTCATCGACGTGCAGAAGGGCGTGGTCGCCGACGCGCACGATCGGGACCGGGTCGTGGCCAACATCGGCCACCTGGTCGGCCGGGCCCGTTCGGCCGGTGTCGACGTGGTGTGGATCCAGCACCACGACGACGGGCTGGTCCGCGACAGCGAGGGCTGGGAGCTGGTTCCCGAGCTGGACCGCGGCGAGGCCGAGCCGCTGGTGCACAAGTCCTACGGAGACGCCTTCGAGGACACCGAGCTGGAGGAGGTGCTGGCCGACCGCGGCATCGGCCGGCTGATCGTCACCGGGGCGGCGACCGATCAGTGCGTCCGGTGCACGCTGCACGGCGCGTTCGTCCGCGGCTACGACGCGACGCTGGTCGCCGACGCCCACACCACCAGCGACCTCAGCCGCTACGGGGCGCCATCGCCGGACGAAGTCATCGCGCACACCAACCTGTACTGGCAGTACCAGGTCGCACCCGGACGCACGGCGGGAACGGTCAGCGCGGCGGCGGTCGACTTCGCCCGCGCATGAGCGAAACGGCGGTAGTCACCGCGCCGACGCCTCGCTAGATTCGATCGGTGCCTGACGCGATGTTCGCCCATCCCCGGCTCGCGCCGCTCTACGACGCGTTCGAATCCGACCGCAGCGACCTTCCCGCCTACGTCGAGATCGCCGACGAACTGGGCGCGGCCCGCGTTCTCGACGTCGGGTGCGGCACCGGCTCGCTGGCGATCCTGCTCGAGGAAACCGGCCGGACGGTCGTGGGAACGGACCCCGCGGAGGCCTCCCTCGCGGTCGCCAGGTCCAAGGACGGCTCCGCGCGGATCGTCTGGGTGCGCTGCGACGCCACCGCCCTGCCGACGATCGCGGCCGACCTCGTGGTGATGACCGGCAACGTCGCGCAGGTCTTCCACACCGACGAGGAGTGGACGCGCGTCCTGCTCAGCGTCCGCGCCGCCCTCCGGCCGGGCACGCACTTCGTGTTCGAGACGAGGAAGCCGGAGCGCCGCGCCTGGGAGCGGTGGCCGGGCACGACCAGCGTCGACCTGCCGGGCCTCGGCCGCGTCGACGGCACGACGAGCTCACCGACGTGAGCCCGCCGCTGATCTCGTTCCGCAACACCTACCGGTTCGCCGACGGCGAGGAGCTCACCTCCGAGTCCACCCTGCGCTTCCGGGAACGGGAGGAGATCGAAACCTCCCTGGGCGAAGCCGGCTTCGAAGTCCGCGAGGTGCGCGAAGCACCGGATCGGCCGGACGAGGAGCACGTCTTCATCGCCCGTCGCGCGGACTGAAGCGGCTCACGCCGAGTTCAGGATGCGCTCCAAAGTGCGACGTCCCATGCGGCTCATGACCGGGTTGCTCTCGACGTAGTACCAGACGAGCCCCATCGCCTGCTCGAACGCCCACGCCTTGCCGCGCTCCCACTCGAGGTCGTCGCAGCCGAGGTCGTCGCGGAACTCGCGTCGCGGCTCCTGCTCCAGCAGATGCCACGCGGCGACCAGGTCGAGGGAAGGATCGGCCGGCCCCAGCCCGCCGACGTCGATGACCCCGCTCAGGCGCCCGTCGGACACCAGCAGGTTGCCGGGGATGAGATCACCGTGGGACATCACATCGGGGGCCCAGCCGCGGGGCAGCTCGCGCATCGACTCCCAGAGCCGCTGGAGCCGCGCGACGTCGAGGAGCTGCTCGCTGTTGTCGAAGCAGGTCCGCATCCAGGAGTCGTGCGACCGGAGATCACCGCCTCGTCCGGAGCCGCGGAACGTCCGCCCGCGCGTGTCGATGGCGCGAACGCCGCGAACGAATTCGGCGAGATCGTGCGCGAAGGCGACGGAGGAACCGGGGTCCTCGTCCGTCGCGACCATGCCGGGCAACCAGGTGTGCACCGACCACGGCATGGGGAACCCGGCACCGGGCTCGCCCAGAGCGATGGGCTCGGGCGTGCGGAACGGCGTGCGTCCCAGCAGCTCGCGGGCCGCCTCTGCCTCGGTCTCCAGCTCGCGCCGCTTCACCGCGAGGTCCTCGGGCAGCAGGGGGAACCGGGCGGCGAACTGCTCACCGATCCGAACGATGGCGTTGACCGTGCCCTGCGACGACGGCTCCCAGACCGGAAGACCTCGCCACTCGGGGAACTGCTCGTCCACCAGCTCGCGCACGGTCGCCAGCGACACGGTCACCTCATCGGGATGCATGCCCACCCGCGCAGCATCGCTCACCGAGATCGCCACCGGCAAAGGATGTTCGCCGCTGACGAGCTCCGGGTGCTCGTCCGAGCGAGGACCGGACCCGCGCGTGCGAGGATGGGGCCATGTCCGATGTACTGCACCTCACCGGGGACGCCGAAGCGGATCAGTTGTTGTCCGACGACCCGTTCGCGCTGCTCACCGGGATGCTTCTGGACCAGCAGGTGGCGATGGAGCTGGCGTTCGCCGGCCCGAAGAAGATCGCGGACAGGATGGGCGGGTTCGACGTCGCCAAGATCGCCGAGGCCGATCCGGAGGAGTTCGTCGAGCTCTGCGTGGCCAAGCCCGCGATCCACCGCTACGGCGGTTCGATGGCCAAGCGGGTCCAGGCCCTCGCCCAGCACGTCGTCGAGCACTACGACGGCAGGACCGAGGCGCTGTGGACCGACGGCGACCCCGACGGCAAGGAAGTCCTCAAGCGGCTCAAGGCCCTGCCCGGTTACGGCGAGCAGAAGGCCCGGATCTTCCTCGCCCTGCTCGGCAAGCAGCGCGGGGTCGAGCCGCGGGGCTGGCGCGAAGCGGCGGGCGCCTACGGCGACGAGGGCTCGCGGCGCTCCATCGCCGACGTCGTCGACGAGCAGACCCTCCAGGAGGTCCGCTCCTTCAAGAAGGCTCAGAAGGCCGCCGCGAAGGCTGCGAAGTAGTACGCACTTTCCGCTGGGCGGGTGGTGTTCGGGGCGGAAGCCGGGCGAACGAGAACCGGCCGCCCTCCTGACGAGGACGGCCGGGCGGTCAGGCGGCGGCTGCTGCTCCGGGCTTCTGGTACTTGTCGACGTACTCCTGGTCCGAGAGCTCGGAGATGGCGTACATGATCTCGTCGGTGATCGAGCGCAGGACCGGGAGCGACGCCTCCATCCCCGAGTAGCGGGTGAAGTCCAGCGGGTCGCCGAAGCGGACCGTGACCTTGGCCAGGCGCGGGATCTTGGTTCCGCGGGGCTGCAGCTTGTCGGTGCCGGTCAGCGCCACCGGGACGACCGGGGCGCCGGTGTTGAGAGTGAGCCTCGCGACGCCGGTGCGGCCCCGGTAGAGACGGCCGTCGGGGGAGCGCGTGCCCTCCGGGTGGATGCCGAAGGCGCCGCCGTTGCGCAGGACGTCCTCGGCCGCGCCGATGGCCTCCATCGCGGCCCGGCCGCGTCCTCGCTCGACCGGGATCGCGCCGAGCGAGCTGAACAGCCACTTGCTCAGGCCGCCCTTGAAACCCGTGCCCCGGAAGTACTCGGCTTTGGCCAGGAACGCCACCGGACGTGGCAGCACCAGCGGGACGATGAAGCTGTCCAGCACGGCGAGGTGGTTCGGCGCCAGGATCACCGGGCCCGTCGTGGGCACCTTCTCCGCGCCGATGATCTTGGGTCGGTAGACGGACCGGGCTACCGCACCCACGACCCGTTTGCTCACCGCGTACATCATGTGTGGTCACTCCCGCGCCGAAGTTCTCTCGCTCCCACGTCGAATCTAACGCGGTGAGGTTTCGCGCGTGCGTCGCGCCGGTCAACCAGTGGGGGTAATCGCCGGGCCCCGGGGGTATCGGCGGGCACCTGCGGGTGGGAGCATGGAGATTGGAGGTAGCGTCGTGAACACTTCACATCGTGACGACACCCCGGTGCTGATCACCGAGGCTCAGCCGTCGATGGACGATGAGCAGGCGACTCGCCGCCGCAGGTACGCGATCATGATGGCAAGCCGGATTCCGTGCCTGATCGGCGCGGTGGTCGTGTTCCAGGTGTGGCAGCTGTGGTGGTTGGCCCTGATCATCCTGGCCATTTCGATCCCCCTGCCGTGGATGGCGGTCCTGATCGCCAACGATCGGCCCGCCCGCAAGTCCGAGCACGTGAACCGGTTCCGCCGTTCGCACCGCAGCATCGAGTCCTCGAGCCATCGCGTCATCGAGAGCACCTGACACCGCCTCCGCGGTGGTCAGAACAGAGCCGCTGCGGACAGACGCATGCGGCGTGCGGCATCATTGGTGCCATGAGCACGATGACGCTGCCGGAGACCGACACCCGGAACGAGACAGCTGATCAGACCAGCGATGATCGTCCCGAGGTATTCCACTACGTGCAGAAGGACAAGATCGCCGAGAGCGCGGTCATGGGCACCCACGTCGTGGCGCTGTGCGGCGAGGTCTTCCCGGTCACCAAGTCCGCGAAGCCCGGTTCGCCCGTCTGCCCGGACTGCAAGGAGATCTTCGAGTCGCTGCCTCCCGGGGCCGACAAGTAAGTCGGGTGCCTCCCGAACCGCCGCGGGTCAGCCGCCGTGCGGTTCGGGTTGGCCTGCGCGCTTGAAGTTCACCGGCTTGCCGTTGGTGTGCGGCGGCTCGGGGTCGGACGTCGGTGACTCCGCCTCGTGCTCCGGTTCCGGCGCGTTGTCCTCGCGCCAGGCGCGGTAACCGTCCTCGGTGTGCATCCGCTGAGCCAGTCGCCGCATCTCCAGCCGACGCCAGCGCCGCCGCTCGCGGCGGGTCATCTTCGCCGGCCACATCTCCTGGATCGCGTTGTTGAACTCCGCGCCCATGATGATCGCGAAACCGATGAAGAACGCGAAGAGCAGGAACGCGATCGGCGTGGCCAGCGCGCCGTAGGTGTATCCGGTGCTGGTGATCCAGGTGATGTAGACCCGCAGCCCGTAGCTGGCCACCAGGAACAGCACCATCGCCAGCAGCGCGCCCGGCACGCCGCGGTGCCAGGGCAGCTTGCGCGGGAGCGCCACGCTGTAGAGCGTGGCCAGCGCGATCACCAGACCGGCCGCCGTCGCCGGGTAGTAGATCGCGTGGATGAGCCAGGTGACGTCGTCCTGCAGCGCGTGCGGGAACACCGTCGGCAGCCACTCCGGCCCCAGCGCCACCACCGGCATCCCGATGATCGCCAGCACCAGGCCCACCAGGTAGAGCAGCAACGCCACGATCCGCTGCCAGACGCTGTTGCGAACCAGGTACTGGTCGTAGGCCTGGGTGATCGAGTCCACCAGCGACGCCAGCGCCGAGGAACCCGCCCACAGCGACAGCAGGAAACCCATCGAAGCGATCTCGCTGCGTCCCTTGGTCAGGATGTCGCCGACCGTCGGCCCGATGATCTGGTCCACGACGCTGCTGGTGAACACGGTCCGGCAGAAGGCCAGGATCTTGTCGTGCACGGCGTCGACGATCGCGGGCCCGAACCAGTCGCCGAGGTAGCCCAAGCTGCCCAGCAGACCCAGCAGCAGCGGTGGCAGCGACATCGTCTGCCAGAACGCCGCAGCCGCGGATTCCGAGAAGATGTTGTCCCACCACGCCTTGTCCAGGGTGCGTGCGACCAAGCGCAGGGGACCGCGGCGGACCGGGACCTCGTCCCGCGCTGCGGTCGTGCTGCGCCCCCGACTGTCTGGCGAACTCGGCGAACCCATGTCGCCTATAAGGATGCTTCATAGCTCCCGCGCTTAGGCGTCGAGGTGTTGAAACCGGAGTGTCGGAACCATCTCGATCGGCCGAACCGGTGTCGACCGGAGCGCGAAGGTAAGCTGCACGGCGGCCCGCCACGAGTTGATCGGTGCTGGTTGATCCAGTTCTCCGGTCAGACCAGATGTCCGGGGGAGTGTGGCGGTCGCGGGGCTCAACGGATGTGCCCGCACCATCCGGTTTGGGGAAACGAGGAAGGGAGCGGCGAGCCGGCGTGTCCGAAGCGCAACTCGACTATTCCGTCCGATCTGTTCTGAGCGACCCCTCGCAGGCACCGTCCCGGCCACTTCGAGCCTGGCAGCGGCGAGCTCTCACCAAGTACCTGGCCAACCGGCCCACGGACTTCCTGGCCGTCGCGACGCCCGGCGCGGGCAAGACGACGTTCGGTCTGCGGGTGGCCGCCGAGCTGCTCGCCGACCGCACGGTCGAGCAGGTCACGGTGGTCGCGCCGACCGAGCACCTCAAGCACCAGTGGGCGTTGGCGGCCGGCGGCGCCGGGATCCCGCTGGACTCCAACTTCCGCAACGCCGACGGCATCACCTCCAGCGACTACCGCGGCGTGGTCGTCACCTACGCGCAGGTCGCGGCCCATCCCAACCTGCACCGGGTGCGCACCGAGCGGCGCAAGACGCTGGTGATCCTCGACGAGGTGCACCACGCGGGCGACGCGAAGTCCTGGGGTGACGCGATCCGGGAGGCGTTCACCCCCGCGGTTCGCCGGCTGTCGTTGACCGGTACGCCGTTCCGAAGCGACGACTCGCCCATCCCGTTCATCGGGTACGAGTCCGACGCCGACGGGTCGTTGCGCAGCCGCGCCGACCACTCCTACGGCTACTCCGACGCGCTCGCTGACGGCGTCGTGCGGCCGGTGCTCTTCCTCGCCTACTCGGGCGAGGCGCGCTGGCGCACCAACGCCGGCGACGAGTTCAGCGCGCGCCTCGGTGAGCCGCTGACCGCCGAGCAGACCGCCCGCGCGTGGCGGACCGCGCTGGACCCGTCCGGCGAGTGGATCCCCGCGGTGCTCAAGGCCGCCGACACGCGGCTGGAGCAGCTCCGCCAGGGCGGCATCCCCGACGCGGGCGGTCTCGTGATCGCCACCGATCACCCGACGGCCAAGGCCTACGCCAAGGCGCTGCACCAGATCACCGGCTCGGATCCGGTGGTCGTGCTCTCGGACGACCCGCAGGCCTCGTCGCGGATCGGTGCCTTCGCCGAGTCCGACGACAAGTGGATGGTCGCGGTCAGGATGGTCTCCGAAGGCGTCGACGTGCCTCGCCTGGCCGTCGGCGTCTACGCCACCAGCGCCTCGACGCCGCTGTTCTTCGCCCAGGCCATCGGCCGCTTCGTGCGCTCGCGGCGACCGGGGGAGACGGCCAGCATCTTCCTGCCCAGCGTTCCGGTGCTGCTGGAGCTGGCCAGCCAGCTGGAGGCGCAGCGCGACCACGTGCTGGGCAAGCCGCACCGGGAGAAGGACGGCTGGGACGACGAGCTGGTCGCTGCCGCCAACGCCCAGCGCGACGAGCCCGGCGAGGAGGAGAAGGCGTTCACCTCGCTGGGCGCCGAGGCCGAGCTCGACCAGGTGATCTACGACGGTTCGTCGTTCGGCACGGCCGCGTTCAGCACCACCGAGGAGGAGCAGGACTACCTCGGGCTGCCGGGTCTGCTGGAACCGGATCAGGTCAGGGCGCTGCTGCGGCAGCGCCAGTCGCAGCAGCTGGACGACGTCGGCAAGCGCGAGGCCGATGCGAAGGCGGCCAAGGCCGCCGAGCAGGCCGAGCAGCAGTCGCGTCCGCAGAGCGTGCAGGAGCGGCTGCAGAAGCTGCGCAAGGAGCTCAACACGCTCGTGTCGCTGCACCACCACCGCACCCGCAAGCCGCACGGCAAGATCTACAACGAGTTGCAGAAGGTCTGCGGCGGTCCGCCCACGGCGATGGCCACGGTCGAGCAGCTCGAAGAGCGGATCGCCACCCTGCGCTCTTGGTGAACCCCTGATGCGCGGGCGGGTGTCCGGCTAACCTGTCACCCGCCAGAGCGACGATCTTGGGGCGGGTGCGGTGACCGGCGACGCGTGGAACATCGGGCTCAACATCATCGCCAGCGTGATCACCGGCTCGGTGGTCTGGATCTCCACTCGGTTGCTGCGACTGCGGAAACTGCGGCGCAAGCAGGCGTTCTTCGGGTTGAGCAGCGGGGGTGAATGCCTGCTCGTGGTGCCGCGGATGGTCTCGGCGGACAACGAGCGGAGCGTTCACCGCAACGACGCCGCCGCGATGCTCGACCTCTCGGCGATCCTCGGCGAGTGCGGCGCGAAGCCCGAGGTGATCTTCCACGACCAGGTCTACCAGGGCTTGGCGGACAAGCCCGAGTTCTGCATCGGCGGGCCGGTGGCCAACCAGCGCACCGAAGCGCACGTGAGGTCGGTGCTTCCAGGCGTCCGCATCGCAGGACCGGAGGAGCGGACGGCGATCGAGGTGGGCGGGGAGAGCTACCCGTCGAACACCCGCCGGGTCGAGTACGCGCTGCTGGCGAAGATCGTCCGGAGCAAGCGCGACAAGCCGGCGTTCGTGATCTGCGGTCAGACCTCGATCGCCAACCGGGCCGCTGCCCGCTACCTCGATGCCGAATATCAGCGCCTCCGGAGCCGGTACGGCGTCCGGCGGTTCTGCGTGCTGCTGCGGGTCATCGAATCCGAGAGCTACGGTCCCAGCGTCGTCGAGCTCGTCCGCGACATCACCGCCGAGGCGTTCACCCCGCGCCCCGCCGAATCGGCCGAGGTCACCTCCGCGTAGTGCGGTGCTGGTCCGAACCCCGTGATCAATGTCCTCTTTGTCGGGTCAATTCGGACCAAGGCCGCCCGGGTGCGGGAGCGAGGGCGATGATCTTGGCGGTGCGTTCGGTCTTCTAGGGTCGCGGCATGGGATTCGACGTGGAGAAGGTCCGGGCGCAGTACCCGGCGCTGGCAGATGGCCGGGCGTGGCTGGACGGGGCAGCGGGCACGCAGGTGCCGGAATCGGTGATCGAGGCGATCAGCGACGCCTACCGAGCCGGGTTGTCGAACGTGGGCGGACCGTACGAGTCGAGCCGCCGCTCGTCCGGGATCGTCGCCGAGGCTCGCGCGGCCGTGGCGGATCTGGTGAGCGCGCCCGATCCGGCGTGCGTGGCGTTCGGGCCGAGCATGACGTCACTGACCTACCGGTTCGCCGGAGTGCTGGCGCTCGGCTGGAACCCGGGCGACGAGATCGTGGTGACCGGCCTCGACCACGACGCCAACGTGCGGCCGTGGGCGCAGCTGGCGCAGCGGGCCGGTGCGACCGTGCGCACCGCCGAGATCGACCCGGCCACGGGTGAGCTCCCGGTCGACAACGTCGTCGGGCTGATCGGGGATCGCACCAAGCTGGTCGCGGTCACCGCCGCGTCCAACCTGCTGGGGGTCATGCCAGACCTCAAGCCGATCACCGACCGGGCCCGCGAGGTCGGCGCTCTGTCCTACGTCGACGGCGTGCAGCACTGCCCGCACGCGCACGTGCGGATCGCCGACCTGGGCGCGGACCTCTACGCCACCAGCGCCTACAAGTGGGCCGGACCGCACCTGGCCGCCGTCGTCGCCGCCGATCCGTGGGTCTTGGAGAACCTCCACCCGGACAAGCTCGCGCCGTCGCCCGAGAGCTCCCCGGAGCGCTTCGAGCTGGGCACCAACCCCTTCGCCCCGATGGCCGGTGTCGTCGCGGCGGTGGAGCACCTGGCGGGCTTGGACAGCGATGCGACGGGCAGCCGCGCCGAACGCCTCGCGACCTCGCGGGCGGCCGTCGTGGCGCACGAGGAGCAGCTCGCCGGTCGGTTGTTCTCGGGACTGGCCGAACTGGACGGCGTCCAGCGCCACGGCACCCCGCAGGGACCCACCACGCCCACCGCGTTCTTCACCGTCCGGGGCAAGGCCCCGGCGGAGGTCTCCGCGGCGCTGTCGGAGCGGGGGCTGAACGTCTCCGCCGGTCACTCCTACGCCTGGGAGCTCGTTCACGCCCTCGGGATCGGGCCCGAGGGCGGCGTGCGGGCGAGCCTGTCGCACTACTCCACGGCCGACGAGGTCGACCGCCTGCTGGCGGCCCTGCGCGAGATCAGCGCCTGAGAACGCACCGGGCCCCCGCAGCGCTCGGCTGCGGGGGCCCGGTGACCTGGCTGATCAGGTTGTCACTGCTCGTCCTGTTGGAGGTCGGCCCGCACGTCGCGGAGACCGGCTTCGTAGGCGCGGGCGTGGTGCCCGCAGAACAGAAGCTCGCCACCGGACGGTAGTACGGCGCGAAGCTTGGCAGCGGCCCCGCAGCGGTCGCAGCGGTCGGCGGCGGTCAGCTCGGGGCGGGTGAGCGTTCCCGGCATCGATATCTCCCTCCGTCCCGGCGTCGGATTCCACCCGACGCCCTCGATCCTGCTACGACCACCGGTGTCCTACTGGCTGCAGGGTCGGTGCTCGTTGGCTCTACTCTTCCAGACGTTTTAGCCGGAGTCAGTGTTCCCGCGCGGGCTAGCGACGGTCGTCACCATGAAGTACCCGGTTGCAGCAGTGATCCTTGCGGAGCGTGATCAACATCGGGGTTGCCTCGCTGACCTGCGATGATGCGAAGATCGGCGAATCTAGCTGGACAAACGCTCCGACCGGTCAAGGCCGATGCAGGTGGGTTGGATCACAAATATGACGATCCGTGATCGGTCGTGTTCCTCTGGAAGCGAACAGCAAATCTCAGCACTCGGACGGAAAATCGGCCGCTCGAACCTCCGGAATCGGCCTTCGGGGCCGAAGTGGACACGCGAAAAAGGTCGCCGACCCGAGTGGGTCGACGGCCGATTCCGGACAATTCGGTCAGTCGAGGTAGTCCCGGAGGACCTGCGACCGCGACGGGTGGCGCAGCTTCGACATCGTCTTGGACTCGATCTGCCGGATCCGCTCCCGGGTCACCCCGTAGACCTGGCCGATCTCGTCCAGCGTGCGCGGCTGGCCGTCGGTGAGGCCGAAGCGCAGTCGGACCACGCCCGCCTCGCGCTCGGACAGCGTCGCCAGGACCGACTGCAGCTGGTCCTGCAGCAGCGTGAACGACACCGCGTCGACCGCGACGACCGCCTCGGAGTCCTCGATGAAGTCACCGAGCTGGCTGTCGCCCTCGTCGCCGATGGTCTGGTCGAGCGAAATGGGCTCCCGGGCGTACTGCTGGATCTCCAGCACCTTCTCCGGGGTGATGTCCATTTCCTTGGCGAGCTCTTCCGGCGTGGGCTCGCGACCGAGGTCCTGCAGCAGCTCGCGCTGGATGCGGCCGAGCTTGTTGATGACCTCGACCATGTGCACCGGGATGCGGATGGTGCGCGCCTGGTCGGCCATCGCACGCGTGATGGCCTGACGGATCCACCAGGTCGCGTACGTGGAGAACTTGTAGCCCTTGGTGTAGTCGAACTTCTCGACCGCGCGGATCAGACCGAGGTTGCCCTCCTGGATCAGGTCCAGGAACGCCATGCCGCGGCCGGTGTAGCGCTTGGCGAGGCTGACCACCAGGCGGAGGTTGGCCTCCAGCAGGTGGTTCTTGGCGCGCTCGCCGTCGCGCACGATCCAGCGCAGGTCGCGCCGCATCTGCGTGGTCAGCTGCTCGCCGGACTCCTCGATCTGGCGCAACCGCTCGGCACCGTAGAGGCCGGCCTCGATGCGCTTGGCCAGCTCGACCTCTTCCTCGGCGTTGAGCAGAGCGACCTTGCCGATCTGCTTGAGGTAGGCGCGCACCGAGTCCGCGGAAGCGGTCAGCTCGGCGTCCTTGCGCGCCTGCCGGAGCGCCTCGGACTCCTCTTCGTCCCAGACGAAGTCACCGGACTCCTTGGAGTCCTCGTCCGGAACCGGCTCCTCGGGAATCTCCACCTCGACTTCCGCGAGATCGCCGACCTCGGGAGAGGTCAGGTCGGTCTCGATCGGTTCGTCGATCTCCATGCCCTCGCCAGTGCCCTTGGCGGAAGCCGACTTGGTCGTCTTCTTCGCCGGGGCCTTGGCGGCGCCCTTCTTGGCCGCGGGCTTGCGGGTGGTCGACTTCGCACCCGTCGAGCTCTTGGCGGTGCTCTTGCGCGCGGCAGGCTTCGTCTGCTCGACGTCAGACGAAGCAGCCGCCTCCGAAGCTGGGGTGGCCTGGGACTGGCCCGACTCGGCTTGAGCGCCGCCAGCGTTTGCGGCGGTGCTGGAGCGTCGGGTTGCGGTTTCTGCGGCTGCCACGTACGCCCTTTCGCGACGGTCGATCAGGGCAGGCCGGAGGGCGCGAAACCTCGGCCGCCAAAGGTCGGGGAACAACCCACCGGACTCGGCGTCCTGGCTGACGAACAATCACCCGTGAAGTGCCGGGGTGATCGGCTCGCCGCCGCACCGGCTCCCGCCGTCGGTGAAGGTGTTGCACCAGCGGGCGGGCTCACCAGCGTTCACCAGCCAAAAGGACTTCGAACCAAGTGGGTCGTGTTCCATTGTAACCGCGATGCGGGGGTGCGGTTCCGCTGCAAGGCGGAGTCCGCGCGTCCCTCGGTGTGCTAGGCACGGCTCCGGAAGGCCGTTGCGAGCCGTGCCGAACACTCCGACGGGTGTCCCTCGGGACGCCCCTTCGGAGCCGGGCTCAGCACGCGGTCGCAGCTGTGCCCGGCAGCGGTCGGATCAGCTCTTCGCGCTGCTCGCAGAGGCCATCGCAGCACCCACGATGCCCGCGTCGTTGCGCAGCGCGGCCGCCACCACGGGGGTGCGGGTCTCCAGCAGCGGGATCCACTTGTGACCCTTCCGGCTGACACCGCCGCCGGCGATGATCAGATCGGGCCAGATGAACTTCTCCAAGGACTGGATGTAGCGGGTGACCCGCGGCGCCCACTCCTCGTAGGAGAGCTCCAGATCGTCCTTCACCGACGCGGCGGCCTGCGACTCGGCGTCGTGGCCGTCGACCTCGATGTGGCCGAACTCGGTGCTGGGGACGAGCTTGCCGTCGATGAACATCGCGCTGCCGATGCCGGTGCCGAAGGTCAGCACGACGACCTGGCCCTCGTGCCCGACGCCCGCGCCCGCCTTCATCTCGGCGACCCCGGCGGCGTCGGCGTCGTTGAGCACGACGATCTCGTCCCGGCTGCGCCCGAGGCGCTCGGCGAACAGGGCCTGGGCGTCGGTACCGATCCAGCCCTTGTCGATGTTGGCTGCGGTCAGCGCCGTGCCGTCCTTGATGACGCAGGGGAGCGTCACGCCGACCGGTCCGGTCCAGGCGAACTTCTCGACGATCTCGGCCACGGCATCGGCCACCGCGTCCGGCGTCGAGGGTTGCGGCGTCGGGATGCGCAAGCGCTCCTCGGCCAGCACTCCGGCCTCGATGTCCACCGGCGATCCCTTGATGCCGGACCCACCGATGTCCACGCCGAACCCGCGGGCTGTCGCCATGGCTGATCCTTCCTATTCGATTCAGACCAAGGTGTGCAGACCTTAACGGGACTGTGTTGCGATGTCTGCGTGGGATTGCCAAAAGATGTGGATGCGAACGCCTTGTCCGAGGTCGCGGTGCGAATCGCCCGCGAAGCCGCCGATTTGGCCCGAACCGTGCGTGATCAGGCGGTGACCGACGGTGTTGACACGAAGAGCACCGAGACCGATGTGGTCACCATGGGCGATCGAGCCGTGGAGCGCTTGGTGCGCGAGCGGCTCGCCGAGCTTCGCCCGGGGGAGTCCGTGCTGGGTGAGGAGGAAGGCGGCGACGGTGCGCTGGACGGACTGCGCTGGGTCGTCGACCCGATCGACGGCACTGTGAATTATCTCTACGGGTTCCCCTTCTACGCGGTCTCGCTGGCCGCGCAGGTCGACGGCCGCTCGGTCGCCGGAGCCGTCGTCGAACCCGTCTCAGGACGGGTCTGGAGCGCCGCGGCCGGCCACGGGGCCTTCCTCGACGGGAAGCCGCTGCACGTCTCCGGCGCCGACCGGCTGGACCTGGCGCTGGTGGGCACCGGGTTCGCCTACGCGGTCCAACGCCGCACCGCCCAGGCGCGCGTGGTGAACGACCTGCTCGGCCAGGTCCGCGACATCCGCCGCGCGGGAGCCGCCTCGCTGGACCTGTGCTCGGTCGCCGCGGGCTGGCTCGACGCGACCTACGAGGTCGGGCTCAACCGCTGGGACTGGGCGGCCGGCGCGCTGATCGCGCAGGAGGCCGGAGCGGCGCTGCGGCTCCCGGAGAAGGGCTCGTCGGACGGGCTGGGCGACGAGATGCTCGTCTGCGCCACGCCCGGGATCGCCGAGGGGCTCACGGGCGCCCTGCGCGCGGTCAACGCCGGCGAGGTCTGACCGCTCGTGGCGGGAACCCGCCAATCAGGTTCGGGTTTCCGCCACGGCATCGATAGCGGTCCGTTGCGAGTTGTTGCCGGGAATCGTTATCAGCAGTGCACGTCGCGGGCCTTGGTGAGCAGGTCCTCGCTGATCTGCGGCGGCGTCACCTCTTGCTGCGCGCCGTCCTGCTGATCGCGCTGCGGCACCCAGTTCTGCAGCTGCTGCAGGATCTGCTTGGCCTCTTGCGTGGTCTTGATGTCGTCGAAGCGCGAACCCAGCGCCAGGTCCAGGCCGGCGTCCTCGCGCTCGTCGCGCACCAGCTGCGCGCACGGCGCGATCAGGCTCAACGTGCGGGCCGCGCTCATCCCGGCGGCTCCGAACCGGATCTGACCGTGGCACTGCAGGTCGTAGTTGACGTAGACCGAGTCGTTGTCGGCGCCGGTCTTGACGAAGCCCAGGCTGGCCAGCTCGTCGCCGACCATGCTCGCCTGCCTGCTCTCGCCGTTGCCGTTGAGCACCCGCACGTGCACGTCCTGCGGCGGGACGGGGGTCGTGGAGTTCAGCGCGTCGCGTTCGAGCATGGTGCCCACCGGAACCTGCGGCGGCATGCCGCTGGCCTCGGGCGGAGCGGTCGGCGCTCCGGGCGGGTTGCACCTGGTGGCCGTGTCGATGTCCTCCACGGACCCGAAGACGCGAGTCCACAGCAGTCCGGACAGCACGACCAGCGCCACCAGCACGACCAGCGCGGGCAGTGGTCGGCGTCGGCGATATCCGACTCGCCGTCCCGGCCTTGCACCTACGGCTCCCACGTCCGCCCCTCCCTGGATGCCTCGGATCCGCGCGCTCCCGCCCGCACTGGATCAGCCTAGGGGTTGAACCTGTGGTGCGCGGTGTTGGTCGCCGCTGCCGTGTCTTGATCTCCCAGTGATCGTCTCGAAGCCGATGTCGACCGGGAAACCGCGAGCGCATCGCATCACGCGGGGATCGGCAGGGCAACCGGGACGGGCCGCCGCGAGGACTCGGCCGACCGGTCGAATTTTGATCTACGATGCCCTCCGAATGCGCGCAATGCCACACCTATGGGTGACCTGCTGCGTGTTCGCAGAAGTTATGAGCTACCCTCTCGGCGCCTCACGGAGTGCCGAGTTGAGGCAAGTCGCTCTTTACGGGGGAACTAGACGCGTTGCAGGGCGAGACCGCGATCACTGTCCCATCGGGCACAAATTCGGGTCCTGGAACGTTTACCAGCGGCACACCATTGCAGTCTCCACAAACGCAGGGGTGAATCACGATGGCGACCGACTACGACGCTCCTCGCCGCGAGTCCGAGGACTTGGCGGAGGACTCGTTGGAGGAGCTGAAGGCGCGACGCAACGATGCGCAATCCGGCGTCGTCGACGAAGACGAAGGGGCGATCGCGGAGAATTTCGAACTGCCGGGCGCTGACCTGTCCGGCGAGGAGATGACCGTCAAGGTGCTCCCGAAGCAGGCTGACGAGTTCACCTGCTCGAGCTGCTTCCTCGTCCATCACCGCAGCCGACTGGCCGAGACCAAGAACGGTCAGTTCATCTGTCGTGATTGCGCCGCCTGAGGCGCACGTCGACGACTCACAACGGGAAGTGGCTGGGCACACGCGGGCGGCGTGTGCCCAGTGTTTTTCCCGAGAAGAATTGAGAGTGGTCTCTTCGCTCGGCGGTCCGGGTGGCGGACCCGCGAACGCCTCACGAGACCGGTATCCGCTCGCCTGACCCGGGTTCTGTCACCGCTCGCGGAGCAGGACGGCCTTGAGCCGTTCCGGCTTGCGCGTGCTGACCACCCAGTACGGAGTGGGGTCGTCCGGGTCGTCGAGCCAGATGCGCACGGAGGTGCGCACCCAGGAGCGATGCACCAGGAACGCCGCGGGATCCAGGTTCGGGCCCAGGGAACGCCGCTGCTCGGCGGGGGAGATGACCTCGACCTCGTCGATGAACCGGAGCGGCAGGTGGGCGTCGCCGACCCACAGCTCGTCGTCGACGACCTCGACCTTGAGCCTGCCCAGCCACAGCGGCACGACGATCGCCAGCGGCACCAGCACGACGTAGGGCAGCCACGCCCGCACGCCCGGGTAGCCCATGTGCACCTGAGCGGCCATCAAGACCGCTGCGACCAGCGGCAACGGCCAGGTCCACCACGACGCGTACAGACGCTCGCGGAACACCGCCTGCCCCTCCGAGTTCGCCTGACCGGGGGTGTCCCGGCTCGTGGTGGCTGCTTCTGCGCTTTCCGACACGCATCCAGGGTAGTCTCGCCGCCCGTGTCGAACGTGCAGGTCCTGCTTACCCGAACCGACCCCGGCGTACCGCTTCCCGAATACGCCAAACCCGGGGATGCCGGTGCCGATCTGGTAACCACCAGGGATGTGGTTCTCGAACCGGGCGAACGCGCGCTGGTGGGCACCGGAGTCGCCGTGGCGCTCCCGGAGGGCTACGCGGGCTTCGTCCACCCGCGCTCGGGGCTCGCCGCCAAGACCGGGCTCAGCGTGGTCAACACGCCCGGCACGATCGATTCCGGGTACCGCGGTGAGATCAAGGTCTGCCTGATCAATCATGATCGTGTGCAGCCGGTGTCGCTGCGACGAGGTGACCGGATCGCCCAGCTCGTCGTGCAGAAGGTCGAGCACGCCGTGTTCACCGAGGTCGACGAGCTGCCCGAGTCGTTGCGCGGTACCGGTGGGCATGGCTCCACTGGTGGTCATGAGGTGCTGACGGCGTCGGGAACCACCGAGGCCGGTCACAGGACGGAGGTCTGAGGGGATGTTCAGAAGGGGCCGGGGGAAGTCCAAGCGCGACGCGGCCATCGAGGAACAGGCCGAGGCGGCGGAGCAGGTTCCCTCGCGGGGACCGTACGACGAGAGCGAAGCACCCGATTCCGGGGTGGAGCGGCTCGACCTCGGTTCGGTGCGGGTGCCGGTGCCCGAGGGAGGCCAGCTGCAAGTCGAGGTCGACCCCTCCGGGCCGGTGCGCGCGGTGCACCTGGTGACCCCGGTCGGCAGGCTGACCGTGAGCGCCTTCGCGGCGCCGCGCAGCGGCGGGCTGTGGGAGGAGGTCGGCAACGAACTGGCCGACCAGCTCCGCAAGGACGGCGCGCGGGTGCACACCGAGCAGGGCGACTGGGGCGTCGAGCTGGTGGCCGACTCGCCGAAGGCGGCGTTGCGGTTCGTCGGCGTCGACGGTCCGCGGTGGCTCCTGCGCGGTGTGGCGGCGGGTCCGGCGGAGTCCGCCAAGGAGTGCGCTCGGCTGCTCTACGGCGTCCTGGACGACACGGTCGTGGTCCGCGGCTCCGAGCCGATGCCGGTGCGCACGCCGTTGCCCATCGAGCTCCCCGAGGCGATCCTCCGCCACATCCAGCAGGCGCAGGCGCAGCAGACCGAGACGCCCAACGGGCAGGTCTGAGGCCGGCGCGGGGTGGGGAGCTCGACGGCCCCACCCCTGCGCCGAACGGGTGAGACGAACGGCGTGCTCCGGTGCGAGTTCTTAATCCCGCCGGGCGTGGGATTCGGCCCGCGCAGGCGGTTAGGCTGGGAAGTGCACGGGCTGCGGAGTCGAGCCCCGAGGCGCACAGGAGCGCTAGATGAGCAAGACCGAAGGCGGCTACTGGAAGCGCCTCGTGCGGAGCCTGACCAGCGATGTCGCCGAACTTGACGCCGACGACCTGTCAGACCGGTCGCAGGCGGGAGGCGCGCAGCGGGCCAGCGATTGCCAGTGCGGGCAGGAAGCCGTGGTGCTGGGCCGGGTTCGCAGCGTCGAGCTCTGCCCCAAGACCTCCGCGCCCACCCTGGAGGCAGAGCTCTACGACGGCACCGAAGGGGTGACTCTCGTGTGGCTCGGGCGCAGGCGCATCGTGGGAATCGAGCCGGGCCGTATCGTCAAGGCCCGTGGCCGGATCGCAGTCCGTGACGGTCGCAAGGTGCTGTACAACCCCTACTACGAGTTGCAGAACACCGCATGAGCGAACATGACGCATCGGCTGCCGGGCTCAACGCCCGGCAGACCGACGATGACCGGCAGCCCGCGGGCAAGGCCGGTGTTTCCGAGCAGACCCTGCTGGAGCAGATGGGCGGTGTCAGCGGGCTCGCGTACTCCGCTGTGCCGATCGTCGTGTTCGTGGTGGTCAGCTCGTTCACCTCGATGATGCCCGCGATCTGGGCCTCGATCGGTGTCGCGGTGGCCATCGCGATCTTCCGCCTGGTGCGCAAGGAGCCGCTGCAACCGGCGATCTCCGGCGTGCTGGGCGTGGCGGTGTGCTCGTTCATCGCCTACCGCTCCGGCGAGACCAAGGGCTTCTTCCTGCTCGGCATCTGGACCAGCCTGATCTACGGCGGGGTGTTCCTGGTGTCGGTGGCGGCGCGCTGGCCGCTGGTCGGAGTGGTCTGGTCGGCCCTCAACGGCCTGGGCATGGAGTGGCGCAAGCAGCGCCGCGCGATGCGCGCCTACGACATCGCCACGCTGTCCTGGGCGGCGGTGTTCGGCGCCAAGTACGTGGTGCAGCAGTGGCTCTACGACAACGACCAGACCGGCTGGCTGGCCTTCGCCCGCATCGCCATGGGCTACCCGCTGACCGGCATCGCGCTGGTCGTGACGGTCTGGGCGATCCGCAGGGCCAAGAAGGTCGCCGAAGAGGCGGCGGTCGCCGCGGCCTGAGCGCGCTCGACGTGGTGCGGGGCGGTTCCACCGGGAACCGCCCCGTTCGTCATTCCCCGTGGTCGTGGATGACCGCGCGGATCTCGTTCTCGACGTTGCTGGTGGCCACGAACAGCATCTCGTCGCCCGCTTCGAGCGGGTCGTCAGCCTGGGGCACGATGACCCGGCCGCCGCGCAGGATGCTCACCAGCGCCGCGTCGACGGGCAGCTTGAGGTCGCGGACCCGGCGCCCGGCCAGCGGGGTCGACTCCGGCAGCGTCACCTCGACGAGGTTGGCCTGGCCCTGGCGCAGCGTCATCAGGCGCACCAGGTCGCCGACGTTGACGGCTTCCTCGACCATCGCGGCCAGCATCCGCGGCGTGGAGACCGCGACGTCCACGCCCCAGGCGTCGGTGAACAGCCACTCGTTGCGCGGGTCGTTGACCCGGGCCACGACGCGGCGCACCGCGAACTCGGTCTTGGACAGCAGCGAGACCACGAGGTTGACCTTGTCGTCGCCGGTGGCCGCGATGACCACGTCGCAGGACTGCAGTCCCGCCTCCTCCAGCGACGCCAGCTCGCAGGCGTCGGCGAGCATCCACTCCGCGCCCGGGATGCGCCTGGGGTGGTAGTTGCCGGTGCTGCGCTCGATGAGCAGCACCTCGTGCTCGCCTTCGAGCAGCTCCCGCGCGATGGACTGGCCGACCGCGCCGGCTCCCGCGATCGCGATTCGCATTACTCGCTCTCCTCGGGTGTGCGGCGAGCAGCCGCGGTGACGTCGGTGACGGTTCCGGACAGCGCCGCCACGTAGACGAGGTCGTCGGCCTGGATCACCGTCTTGCGATCGGGCAGCACCCCGTTGCCGAACCGCATGATGAACGCGACCCGCGCGCCGGTCGCCGACTCCACCTCGGAGACCTTGCGCCCGATCCAGCTCTCGTGCAGCGGGAGCTGCAGCACGGCGACGGCACCGGACGGCTCCCGCCACGCGGTGGCCACGCCCTCCGGCAGCAGCATCCGCAGGAAGCGGTCCGTCGTCCACGGCACGGTGGCCACGGTCGGGATGCCGAGCCGCTGGTAGACCTCGGCTCTCTTGGGGTCGTAGATGCGGGCCACGACGTGCGCCACGCCGAAGGTCTCCCGCGCCACCCTGGCCGAGACGATGTTGGAGTTGTCCCCGTTGGACACCGCGGCGAAGGCGCTGGCCTGCTCGATCCCCGCTTCTTCCAGGATGTCCCGGTCGAAGCCGTTGCCCGTGACCTGCTGACCGCGGAAGTCCCGGCCCAGGCGGTGGAACGCCTGCGGGTCCTTGTCCACCACGGCCACGGTGTGATCGAGCCGTTGCAGCGCGGCGGCCAGGGAGGCCCCGACCCGGCCGCAGCCCATGATCACGACGTGCACGACCTTGTCTCCTCGCTGCGTGTTGAGCGCACTGGAACAGCTGCTGCGGACGACGCCGCTCGTCGCCGCTGACCGTACCCGGGCGGGGGCGGTTCGGTGACCGCCGCGGCCGTCCGGAAACGGGCTGGTGCACCGTACCGGGTGACTCCCTCGGAGGGGCACCACGCCACCCCGGATGTGACCTGAGAGCAATTCGAAAGCCCGCATTCACCGGTACCCGCGCCCCACCGCTTACGCTCTGCACCGTGTCCAAGCTCGCAACCGCGGCGAAGCGGCTGATCGTCGGTCGGCCGTTCCGCAGCGATCGCCTCTCGCACACGCTGCTGCCCAAGAGGATCGCGCTCCCGGTGTTCGCCTCCGACCCGATGTCCAGCGTCGCCTACGCGCCGGAGGAGATCCTGCTGGTGCTGTCGGTGGCGGGTGTGTCCGCCTTCGCCATCAGCCCGTGGATCGGCGTTCTGGTCGCGCTGGTGATGATCGCGGTGGTGGCCTCCTACCGGCAGAACGTGCACGCTTACCCCTCCGGTGGCGGTGACTACGAGGTCGCCACGGTCAACCACGGCCCGCGCTGGGGGCTGGTGGTGGCCAGCGCGCTCCTCGTCGACTACATCCTCACCGTCGCGGTGTCGATCTCCTCGGCCGCGGCGAACATCGGTTCGGTCATCCCGTTCGTCGCCGAGCACAAGGTGCTGTTCGCGGTCGGCGCGATCGCGTTGCTGACCGCGATGAACCTGCGCGGCATCCGCGAGTCGGGCAACTTGTTCGCGATCCCCACCTACGCGTTCGTGATCGGCGTTCTCGGCATGATCGGCTGGGGTTTCTTCCAGAGCGTCGTGCTGGGTTCGGACCTGCGCGCCGAGAGCGCGGGATTTCAGCTGGCGCAGGAGGAGGGCCAGTTCGCCGGAGTGGCGTTCGTGTTCCTCATCCTGCGCGCGTTCTCATCCGGCAGCGCCGCGCTGACCGGCGTCGAGGCGATCAGCAACGGTGTGCCGGCCTTCCGCAAGCCCAAGTCCCGCAACGCCGCGACCACGTTGGCGCTGATGGGCGGGCTGGCGATCCTGATGTTCCTGGGCCTGATCATGCTGGCCCGCGTCACCGGCGTCGTCGTCGCCGAGGATCCCGCGCACCAGCTCATCGGCGCGCCCGAGGGGTACGAGCAGAAGACGCTGGTCGCGCAGCTGGCCGGCGCCGTGTTCGCGGGTTTCCCGCCGGGCGTCTGGTACCTGGTGTTCTTCACCGGCCTGATCCTGGTGCTGGCCGCCAACACCGCCTTCAACGGTTTCCCCGTGCTGGGGTCGATCCTGGCGCAGGACCGCTTCCTGCCGCGCCAGCTGCACACCCGAGGCGACCGGCTGGCGTTCTCCAACGGCATCCTGTTCCTGGCGTTCGGCGCGATCATCCTGGTGTTCGCCTTCGAAGCTGAGGTGACGCGGCTGATCCAGCTCTACATCGTCGGCGTGTTCGTCTCGTTCGTGCTCAGCCAGAGCGGCATGCTCCGGCACTGGAACCGGCTGCTGCTGCACGAGACCGACCCGATGGCGCGGCGCAGGATGCGCCGGGCGCAGGCGACCAACGCCTTCGGCCTGTTCATGACCGCCAGCGTGCTGGTCATCGTGCTGATCACGAAGTTCACCCACGGCGCCTGGATCGCGATCGCGGCGATGGCGGCCATCTACGTGCTGATGACGGCGATCCGCAAGCACTACGACCGGGTCGCCGACGAGCTCCAGGAGTCCGAGGCCGACGCGGTCCTGCCGTCGCGCAACCACGCGCTGGTGCTGGTCTCCAAGCTGCACCTGCCGACGATGCGGGCCATCGCCTACGCGCGCGCCACCCGGCCGGACGAGCTCGAAGGCGTCACCGTCAACGTCGACGAGGAGGACACCCGGACGCTGACCGCCGAGTGGGAGCAGCTGAACCTGCCGCTGCCGCTGAAGGTCCTCGAATCGCCGTACCGGGAGATCACCCGACCGGTGCTGGAGTACGTCAAGCGGATCCGGCGGGACAGCCCGCGCGACGTGGTCACGGTGTTCATCCCCGAGTACGTCGTCGGACACTGGTGGGAGCAGCTGCTGCACAACCAGAGCGCGCTGCGCCTCAAGAGCAGGCTGTTGTTCCAGCCGGGAGTGATGGTCACCAGCGTGCCGTGGCAGCTGGCGTCGTCCACGAGGGTGCGAGCACAGCGGATCACCTCGATGCCCGGCGCGACGCGTCGGGGTCTGGGGAGCAATGGAAAGGTGAACGGTGACCGAAAAGCCGGATTGGACCGGTAGGCGGCTGGAGGTCGAAGTCGGCCCGGTGGCCCACGGAGGCCACTGCGTGGCCAGGTACGAGGGCCGCGTGGTGTTCGTCCGCCACGCCCTGCCGGGGGAGACCGTGACCGTCGAGGTCACCGAGGACAACGGCGGTGGCTTCTGCCGCGCGGACGCCGTCGAGGTGCGCGAGGCCGCGCCGGGCCGGGTCATCCCGCCGTGCCCGCTGGCCGACGCGGCGCTGGGCACGGACCGCTGCGGTGGCTGCGACTTCCAGCACGCCGACGGCGAGACGCAGCGCGAGCTCAAGGCCGCGGTGGTCACCGAGCAGCTGCAGCGCATCGCGGGCCTGGACTGGCCGGTGCGGGTCCAGGAGCTGCCCGGCGGGCTGCTGCGCTGGCGCACCCGCGCGCGGCTGGCGGTCGACCGCAAGGGCAACGCCGGTTTCCGGCCGAGCCGCAGTCACCGGGTCATCCCGGTGGCCGACTGCCCGATCACCGTCAAAGGTGCCGTGGAGGAGCTCGCCGAGCGCCGCTGGCGGCCGGGTGCGGAGCTGACCGTGGCCGCCGACGGCGAGGGCGAACTGCACGTCACCGCCGTGGACCGCAAGCCGCAGCGGCGCGGTCGCCAGCAGGGCGTCGCTCGCCAGGTGGCGGGCAGCGGGGTGGCGCACGAGACGGTGCGGGGGCGCCGGTTCGACGTCGGCGCGCAGGGCTTCTGGCAGGTCCACAAGGCCGCGCCGGAGACCTTCACCGAGGTCGTGGCCCGCTTCGCCGCCGCTCCCCCCGGTGGCGTGGCGTGGGACCTCTACGGCGGTGTGGGCTTGTTCGCCGCGGACCTCGCCGAGCAGGTCGGCCCGACCGGTTCGGTGCTGCTCGTGGAGTCCTCGCGCGGCGCGGTGGAGGACGCGGTGTCCAACCTCCGCGACCAGCCGCAGGTGGCGTTCCGCGCGGGAACGGTGGAGCGCGTCCTCGAGGACGAGGACCTGCAGGCGCCGGACGTCGTCGTCCTCGACCCGCCCCGCAAGGGCGCGGGCCGGCAAGTGGTGGAGGCGATCGCGGCCCGCGAACCGGCTCGCGTCGTGCACGTCGCCTGCGACCCGGCGGCCCTGGCCCGCGACGTCTCGCTGTACGCCGAGAACGGCTACCGGATGGTCGACCTGGAGGCGTTCGACGCGTTCCCGATGACCCACCACGTGGAGTGCGTCGCCGTCCTCGAACACACCCCGAATAACGCCTGACCAGCGAAATCACCACGGACCAACGCCGCCCTCAGCCCACGGACTACCGCCGTGTTCAGATCACGGATTACGGCGGTATTCGGGGTGACGGATTACGGCCGTAATCAGGTGACCGATCATGGCCGTAGTCGGGTCGCGGATTACCGCCGTAATCAGGTGACCGATTGCGGCCGTAATCGGGATAGTGGTGGCCGCTGGGGGTTCAGGTGAGGCGGAGGACGTGCTTGCCTCGGACGCCGCCGGCCTCCAAGGCGCGGTGGGCGTCGGCGATCTCGTCGAACGGCCGGACGGTGTCGACGACCGGGCGGATCGAACCGGCCTCGGCGTGGCGCGCGAGCTCGACGAGCTGGGAGGTCGTCGGGTTGCCGCTGAAGAAGCGGACGCGCTGCGCGCCGTGGACGACCGAGCCCGCGATGTATCCGAGGCTCGCTCCGATCCGGTCGATGTCGAAGGCGATGGCCACCATGCGTCCTCCCGGCGCGAGCAACCGCCGGTAGGCCCGTTGCTCGGTCCCGACGGTGTCCAGGACGACGTCGTAGCGGCCGAGGTCGGACGGCCGGTGCGTGCGGTGGTCGAGCGCTTCGGCGGCGCCGAGGTCGCGCACGAAGTCGAGGTTCCCGGCCCCGGCGAGCGCGGTGACGCGGGCACCGAGCAGCGCGCCGATCTGCACGGCCACGCTGCCGACACCACCGCTGCCGCCGCGCACCAGGAGACGTTCTCCCGGCTGGAGGCGTGCCTTGTCGCGCAGGGCGGTCATGGCGGTCGTGCCGCCGGCGAGGAGCGAGACGGCTTCGGCGTCGGAGAGGTTCGCCGGTGCGGGGGCGATCTTGCGGGGGTGGACCGCGACGTAGTCGGCGGCGGCGCCGAAGCTGCGCCCCAGCACGCCCCACACCCGGCGCCCGGCGGCGATGCCGGTGACCGAGGAACCCACCTCGGTGACCTCGCCGACGAAGTCGATCCCGAGGCGCTGCGGGAACCGGCGCCCGGTCACCAGGCGCATCTTGCCCGCCCGGGCCGTGAGCTCACCTCCGTTGACGCTGGTGGTGCGGACGCGAACCAGCACCTGGTCGGAGGTGATCTCGGGTGCGGGCACCGCGCCGACGTAGAGCACGTCGGGGGCGCCGAAGCGGTCGTAGAGGGCAGCGCGCATGTCGGTCACGAAGGTTCCCTTCCGGGACTGGGGAGGCGGTTCTCCCACGCTAACGAGATAAACGGTCGACCCCTTCCGTTTTCCGTAAAGTGAGAGACATGCCTGCTCAGGACCCTCAGATGGCACCGGCGAAGCCCCAGCGCTCCGACGCCCGGCGCAACCGGGAGCAGATCCTCGCCGCGGCTCGCGCGGCGTTCACCGCGCAGGGGATCGACGTGCCGATCACCGCGATCGCACGCCGCGCCGGAGTCGGCCCCGCGACGCTCTACCGGCACTTCCCGACCCGCTCGGCGCTGGTCACCGAGGCGTTCGCCGAGCAGCTCGCCGCGTGCGTCGCGGTGCTCGACGACGCGCTCGCCGACCCCGACCCGTGGCGCGGGTTCTGCGCGGTGGTCGAGAAGGTGTGCGCGATGCAGGTGGCCGACAGGGGTTTCACAGCCGCCTTCCTGTCGGAGTTCCCCGAGGCCGTCGACCACGAGCGCGAGCGCCGCCGGGCCGAGGAGGGCATCGCCGAGCTCGTGCGGCGCGCCCAGGAAGCCGGGAAGCTGCGGGCGGATTTCGCTCCCGACGACATCACCCTGCTGCTGCTCGCCAACTGCGGTGTCGCGGAAGGCGTGGGGGAGCAGAAGCTCGCGGCCGCTGCGTCCCGGCGGCTCGTCGGCTACCTGCTCCAGTCCTTCAGCGCGGGCGATGGCTCTCTGCTGCCGCCTGCGCCTCCACTGGGGTTGGAGCAGGTTCACAGCAGATGACCGCATTGGTCAGTGGGGCTGAGTTCAGCGGGCGGCTGCCGCTAGGGTTGCCGCGGCTGGAGGAGGTGGCCGGGTGTTCGGTGAGGTGCCAGGACGGGTGGACCCGCGCGTGTCCGACGTCGTTGGACGGCGTTGGGTGAGGGCGCGATCGTGGCTGAGGCTCGCAGCGTTCTGGTGCGTTGCGGCGGCCGTGGTGAGCGTGGTGGCGGCTGCGGCGTCCGTGGCCACCAACTGGTCGTCCTTGCCTTGGGTGGCTCCCTTGGACACGCGAGAGACGCCGGACGTGCTCTTCTCGCACGGCATTGTCGTCGTGCTCGCGGTGGTGCCCCTCGTGTTGGCGAAGCGGATGTTCAAGTCGGGTGCCGATGGCATCGACTGGAGGCTCAAACCGGATTTCTGGGTCTTTCTCGGGATCTTCGTCGGCGTTTTCGAAGCTGTCGCGCTGATGGTGATGACGGTCGTTGTGACCGACGTTCCCTGGTGGGTCCGGGTCAGTGGGCTGATCATCGGGTTCTCCGTTCCGACGCTGGCGGCGTTCATGGCTCGACGGGCGATTGTGGCCGAGCCGTTGAGGGAGATAGGCGGTAGCGAGTTCGTACTGGTGAAGGGACTTCGGTCCCCGCAGGGCGACGGTGAGGACTCCGTCAAGATCACGGGAGACTCACTGCGACTGTCGGTCCGCACGGCTGCTGGACACCCGGCCAACCGGCCGTCCACGAAGGACATCAAGCTCGCGGACATCACCGAGATCGGCGTCCGGACCAGTCGGCCCGGCGACGGTTCCTGGGCGAGACTTGCTGATGGCAGGGGAGCTTCTCTGCCGGAGGGTGACATCGTCGAGATCCGCACGCGCACCGACACGCAGCTACTCCCGGCGGATCCGGAGCTCGCCGAGCTCATCCGTGCACGGGCAGCGCTGAACGGCTCGGAACCGGCACGCATCGAGGACCGGACGTGACGGCTCACGAGCACACTCCCGAGGTCCTCCCGGCGCCGCCGGAGGCCGGAACCGAGATCGCCCCGGTCGTCGGGCTGCCGAGCTCTGCTGCCGAGTCAGTTCCGGGGCGCCGCGCGCAGGCCTTCGGCATCGGTGCCGTGGCGGTCGTGGTGATCCCGGTCGGCCTCGTGCTCTGGGGCATGCGCGGACTTGACCTCGGTGCCGGCATCGCGGGCCTGGTCGGCATCGCCGTGGCGACCGCTGCCTGGCTGGCCGACGCGCGCACGCCGAGGCGCTGGAGCGGGTGGGCGCTGCTCGCCGCGCTCTCCGCGGCCTACGTCAACCTCGCGCTGGCGCCGATCGGGCTGGTCGCCCTCGCCGCCGTGATCATCTGCCCGCTGCTGGCCCGGGTCGCGCACAAGCGTTTCACCGCAGCGGGTTTCGACCTGGCGGAGATCGACGTCGAGGTCGGCTTCGAGATCTACCGCCACCAGTCCGCGCGCCTGCGGATCGAGCGCGATCGGGCCGTGCTGGCGCTCAAGCGCATGGCCGGTGGCGGGAACGTCGATCAGGCGATCCCGCTCTCCGAGGTCAAGCTGGCCCAGCCCGGCGAGATCGTCGGCGGTGACTCGTGGCCGCTGCCGGGCGCGATGGCCGTCCGGCTGTCCGAAGGCCCGGCCGTGCGGGTCGTAGCCGGCAAGCAGCAGTGGATCGTCAACGTCGAGGACCCGCGACTGGTCGCCGCGATCCTGCGCAGGCGGCAGTCCGCGGCCTGGTCGCAGCGGACCGGGCCGCAGGACCTCGGATCCTGGCACGCGCTGCGCAAGTGGGCCACGGCCCAGACGACGACCTTCCGCAACGGCAAGAAGGCCCAGTCCTACCGCGTGTTCCGCCCGATCGTCGGCTTCTTCGCGGGCGTGCTCGGCCTGATGCTGCTCACGATGCAGATCGCCGGTGGCGGCACGAGCCCGAGCACGTGGCTCGCCACCGCGGCGATGCTGCTCATCGGCGGGTTCTTCGTGGTCAGCTGGCTGCGGCAGCGCACCCGGCTCGGCTACGCCGAACTGCAGTCGCTGCCGCCGAACAGCCCGCCGTGGGGCGACCCGCGACCCGAGGTCGCCCCGATCTCCGGCTGGCGGCCGTGGAGCTGACGCGACCCCGGATCAGCGCGGGCCGTCGGGCAGGTCCAGCTTCTCCGGAGACTGCTGCTTCGGGGTGTCGGTCTCTCCGTAGGAGTTGTTGTTGACGTTGTTCGGCCCGCCGTCGATGTTGGCGTGCTGCCCGACGGTCGAGGAGTTCACGCCGTTGCTGTAGGGACTGTCCACATTGGCCCCGGACACCGCGCCCTCGTCGCTCTCGAAGCGCCAGCCCTGCGTGTTGGAGCCGGAAACCCACTCGCCGCCGTCGCCGGTCGGTCCGCGACCGTTGCCCTCCCAGGTCGCGTTGAGGCCCTCGTGCCTGCTCTGCATCCCGCCCGTCGCGCCGCTGACACCACCGGAGATGGCGCCCGAGGTGATGTCGTTGATCCCCGGTGCCTGGCCGTGAAAGCCCTGGTTGATGGTGTTGCCGAGCACGCCCGAGATCGAACCCCGCGCTGCGCCGTAGGCGGCGGCTTCGGTGAAGTTCTTCGTGGCGTTGCCCGCCAGGTCCTTGCCGACCTGCTGGCCGATGCCCGGAGCGACACCGTCGACGAGACCACCGGCCAGACCCGCCGCGACACCCGACACCGCCGCGTTGCCGGTGTTGGACCAGTCCCAGCTCTGCCGGTCGCCCTTGGCGAACTGGAGGCCCTGGATGGCCCCGTCCACGCCGACGTTGATCGCCACGTTCAGCAGGACCTGCTGGCCGATCTTGGTCAGCAGCTGCTGGAAGAACGTCCGCACCGTCAACTGCGTCGCCGCCTGGGCGATCGGGATGCCCGCCGTGCTCGCGCCGAAGGTCGCCACCGCCGAGGCGATCATCGCGGCGATCTGCGCGGCCAGGATGACCAGCGCGGCGATGATGCTGTACTTGGTGTACTCGATCTCCAGCGCGGCGTTGTCGGCTCCCTCGCCGAGGGCCTCGCAGAGCTTCTTCATCTCCGGAAGGTGACCGGCGTCGCCGTTGCAGAAGTCCTTCATGAACTTCTCGAAGGCGTCGTGCGTGTCGCCCTTCATCGTGCCCAGCGCCGACCGCACCGCGCCCTCCGTCTCGCTGATGACGCCCTCGATGTCGACGCCGCACTGCGTCCACGCCTCGGCGACCCTGCGCAGCGCCGTCTCGTCGCCCTCGGGCCAGCTCGCGCCGACCACGATGGGGAACAACCAGCTGACCTCGCCCGGGATCTCGATGCCCACGTCGTCCCCCTCAGCCCTGGCTCTTGATGCCGTCGGCGTTCGCCTGGTCGACGTCGTCCCAGGTCCGGGCGGTGGCGTCGAGCTCGCCGCGGACCTGGTGCAGCGCCTGGGCGAGGCCCTTCATGCCGTCGGTCCCCTGCTGGGAACCGGGCACGTAGTTCTTGGCGAACTCCTGGCCCGCCTCGTCACCGCCCCAGCACTGCCCTTCGGCCTGCAGGACGCCGTTGAGCTTGTCCAGCGCGGACTGGAGCTTGTCCGACGACGCGTCGAACTTCGGTGAGGCGCCGCGCAGCGCCTCGGGGTCGACCTCGAATCCCATCACCAACGGTCCTTCCGGAATCGCGACCGGGGTTCGAAGTCGTCCCAGTCCTCCTCAGCTGCGGGCTTGGACGCAGTCGAGGGGGCGCTCGGTTCCGGGGCCGGCGGGATCAGTTGCGACAGCGAAGGCGCGCCCGGGAACAGGTCCGGCAGGTCGGGGACGTTCTCCTGCAGCGGCGCCACCGCCGCATCGGCCTTCGCGCGGGCGTCCCGGGCTGCGGACTGGGCCGCTTCGGTGAAGCTCTTGGCGAGTTTTTCCGGCGTGCTCGACCGCAGCGCGGAAGCCGACAGCGCCGTGTCGGTGACGATGCCCACGGCGTTGACCCGAACCGTGACCAGACCGTCGGCGGAGGTGGCCTCACCCGTCGCGGACAGCGCGCTGGCCTGCGCCTCGTGCAACTGGGCGGTCTGACGCTGCAACCCTTCGAGCATCGAGCTCACCTGCTCGCGCATCGCGGCGTTGCGCGCTTCGAGCTCGGCCCTGCGGCCATCCGGATCAGTCATCTCGCCTCCCGTTGGATCAGACGGAAGGTAGCAAGACCGCGATTCGGGTGGTGCTGGACACAGGGACGTCACATCCGCAGGTGGGGAGCACGACGGAGCAGGTGGGAGAGCATCACCGCTGGTGCGCGACCGCGCCCGGTGGCCGCATGGCCCCTCCGTAGACTGGGGCGCACTATGCAGACGGAGCCGGGTTGCCGGCCAGGCCCCGGCATTGCGATTGTGACCGACCGGCACGACAAGCGAGGTGGAACACGGTGACGCTGCTGGGGTCCGTGCGCAGTCCGGCCGACGTCAAGCGCCTGACGCACGCCGAATTGGCGGAGCTGGCCGAGGAGATCAGGCACTTCCTGATCCAGAAGGTGTCGCGGACCGGTGGACACCTGGGGCCCAACCTGGGTGCGCTGGAGCTGACCCTCGCGCTGCACCGGGTCTTCGACTCGCCGAACGACGCGCTCGTGTTCGACACCGGGCACCAGGCGTACGTGCATAAGATCGTGACCGGTCGCCAGGACGGCTTCGACCAGCTGCGCAAGCGGGACGGCCTGTCCGGCTACCCGTCGCGCACCGAGAGCGAGCACGACTTCGTCGAGAACAGCCACGCCTCGACCGCGCTGTCCTACGCCGACGGGCTGGCCCGCTCGTTCCAGGTCACCGGTGCCGAGCGGCACGCGGTGGCGGTCGTCGGCGACGGCGCGCTCACCGGCGGCATGTGCTGGGAGGCGCTGAACAACATCGCGGCCGACCAGGACCGCCCGGTCGTCATCGTTGTCAACGACAACGGCCGCTCCTACGCGCCGACCATCGGCGGTCTCGCCGAGCACCTGGCGGCGCTGCGGCTCAACCCGAGCTACGAGAAGGCCCTGGAGTCCGGCAAGCGCACGCTGCGCAAAATGCCGGTCGTGGGCCGCTCGCTCTACACCGGTCTGCACGCCGCCAAGAGCGGCATCAAGGACGCGATCAGCCCGCAGGTCATGTTCTCCGACCTGGGCCTGAAGTACCTGGGCCCGGTGGACGGTCACGACATGCGCGCGATGGAGTACGCGCTGCAGATGGCCAAGTCCTTCGGCGGACCTGTGATCGTGCACGCCGTGACCCGCAAGGGCAACGGCTTCGCCCCGGCCGAGAACGACGAGGCCGAGCAGATGCACCAGGTCAAGGTCATCGACCCGGAGACCGGCCTGCCGAAGAAGCCCGCGCCGAAGAGCTGGACCGACGTCTACGCCGACGAACTGGTCGGCATCGGCGCCGAGCGCTCCGACGTCGTGGCGATCACCGCCGCGATGCTGGGGCCGACCGGGCTGAAGAAGTTCGCCGAGGCCTACCCGGAGCGCTGCTTCGACGTGGGCATCGCCGAGCAGCACGGCATGACCTCCGCCGCCGGTCTGGCCATGGGCGGCCTGCACCCGGTGTTCGCGGTCTACTCGACGTTCCTGAACCGGGCGTTCGACCAGCTGCTGATGGACGTCGCCCTGCACAAGCAGCCGGTCACCGTGACGCTCGACCGCTCCGGCATCACCGGCGACGACGGTGCCAGCCACAACGGCATGTGGGACCTGTCGATCCTCGGTTTGATCCCCGGCATCCAGGTGGCGGCTCCGCGCGACGCGGTGACGCTGCGCGAGGAGCTGCGCGAGGCCGTCGCCGTGGACGACGGGCCGACCGTGCTGCGCTTCTCCAAGGGTTCGGTGATCGAAGAAGTCCCGTCCGTGGAGCGCGTCGGCGGGATCGACGTGCTGCGCGCCGACGAGCGCAAGGACGTGCTGCTGGTGGCCGTCGGCGCGTTCGGCGAGCTCGCCGTGGCCGCCGCCGAGCGGCTGGCCGCGACCGGCGTCGGCGTGACCGTGGTCGACCCGCGCTGGGTCGTCCCGGTGCCGTCGAAGGTCGTGGAGATGGCCGCCGAGCACCGGCTGGTGGTCTCGCTGGAGGACTGCGGACGGCACGGCGGGTTCGGCTCGTCGCTGGCCGCCGCGCTGCGCGACGCCGAGCTGGACGTGCCGCTGCGCGACCTGGCGGTGCCGAACGACTTCCTCCAGCACTCCTCCCGCGAGGAGGTGCTGGCCGATCTCGGCCTGACCGAGGCCGACATCGCCGCCCGCATCAACAACTGGTTCTCCGGCCGGCGCGGCGCGCAGCTGCACGTCGCCACCGAGGCGGACGCCGCCCACGGCTGACCGCGCACCCCGATTTCAGTGGGAATCCGGTTCCTGATCTCCACTGCGATCGGGGTTCGGATTTCCGCTGAAATCCGGTAACCCGGCCTTGACCTCGGCGGGTGACCGCCTGTGCTGTGGCAGGGTGGATTCGTGCGAATCCTGGTCGTGGAGGACGAGAAGCCGCTGGCCGATGCGGTGGCGCGAGGGCTGCGGCGCGACGGCATGGCCGTCGACGTCGCCTACGACGGCGAGAGCGGCCAGGAGAAGGCCGCGATCACCCGCTACGACGTCGTCGTGCTCGACCGCGACCTGCCCGGCATGTCCGGTGATGACCTGTGCCGCGATCTGGTCGGTTCCGGCGAGCTGACCAGGGTGATCATGCTGACCGCCTCGGGCACGGTCGCCGACCGCGTCGCGGGGCTGTCGCTGGGCGCCGACGACTACCTCGCCAAGCCCTTCGCGTTCCCCGAGCTCATCGCCCGGGTGCGCGCGCTGGGCCGCCGCGCCACGCCCGCTCAACCGCCGCTGCTGACGGCCGAGGACCTGGAGCTGGACCCGGCCCGCCGCACCGTCAGCCGCTCCGGAGCCGAGATCGAGCTGACCCGCAAGGAACTCGGCGTGCTGGAGGTGCTGCTGTCGGCCGGTGGCGCGGTCGTCAGCTCCGAGGAGCTGCTGGAGCGGGTCTGGGACGAGAACGCCGACCCGTTCACCACCACGGTGCGGGTCACGATGATGACCTTGCGCAAGAAGCTGGGGGAGCCGGGCGTCATCGAGACCGTGGTCGGCTCCGGGTACCGGGTGCCCTCCGCGGCTCGCGCCGAACACGCCAGGGACTGATCGTGGGAGCGCTCACCCGGCGCGGACCGGGATTGCGGCTCCGGCTGACGCTGCTGGCGACGTCGCTGGTCGCGCTGGTCAGCGCGGTGCTGCTCTGGCTGGGCTGGGTGCTGGTCGGCAACGTCGTCGCCGCGGTGCCGCGGCTGCCGGCGGGCACACCGGTGCGGGTCGGGGGAGTGGACGTGCCCGCCGAGCTGCTCGGTGCCGCGCTGCGCGATTCGGCCCGCGAGCAGGTCCTGCTGATCGGCGGGCCGGCGTTCGTCGCCGTGGTGGTCGCCGCCGCGCTGCTGGCCTGGCTGGTCACCGGCCGGATGCTGCGACCGCTGCAGGACGTCACCGAGACCGCGCAGCGGCTGTCGGCCGAGTCGCTGGACGAGCGGATCGCGCTCAGCGGTCCCCGCGACGAGGTGGCCAGGCTCGCCGACACCTTCGACGCCATGCTGGACCGCCTGCAGGCCGCCTTCGACGCCCAGCGCCGCTTCGTCGCCAACGCCAGCCACGAGCTGCGCACCCCGCTGTCGGTGGTGCGCACCGAGCTCGACGTGACCCTGTCGGACCCGCACGCCGACGAGGCCGAGCTGCGCCGGATGGCCGATGTCGTCCGCGAGGCCACGGCCCGCGCCGAACGCCTCGTGGAGGCGCTCCTGCTGCTGGCCCGCACGGAGGGAGTGGAGCTCGCGGTCCGCGAACCGGTCGACCTCACCGACGTCGTCGGCCGGGCCCTGCGCGCGGTCGACCCCGAGGCCCGCAGGCGGGGGTTGCGCGTGAAGCGTTGCACCGAGCCCGCTTTCGCGGTCGGAGATCCGGCGCTGCTGGAGCGGGTGGCGGGAAACCTGCTGGAGAACGCGGTCCGGCACAACGTCGAGGGCGGCTGGGTGGAGGTCAGCACCGGCGCCGACCCGCGGTGGACGACGCTGCGCGTGGCGTCCTCGGGTCCGGCGATCGCACCGGAGTCGGTGAACGCCCTCTTCGAGCCGTTCCGCCGCGCCGGTGTTCAGCGCACCGCCCGCAACGGCACCGGACTGGGCCTGTCGATCGTCCAGGCCGCCACCACGGCCCACCACGGCAACATCCACGCCACCGCGCTGCCCGCGGGCGGCCTCGCGATCACGATCCAACTCCCCGCCGCACCCTGAGGCCGTGAACGAGGAACGGGGGCCGGAGCACGTGCTCCGGCCCCCGTTCCGGGTTGCTCGGGTCAGGCGGGCAGGGACGCCACGCCCGGGGCGAGGAACCGCTTGCCGTTGACCTTCTCGGACACGCCGGAGCGGTCCAGGAACGGGGTGATGCCGCCCAGCCAGAACGGCCAGCCCGCGCCGAGGAGCATGCACAGGTCGATGTCCTGCGCCTCGGCGACGACGCCCTCGTCCAGCATGATCCGGATCTCCTCGGCCAGCGCGTTGAGCGCGCGGTCGCGGACCTCCTCGCTGGTGGAGGGCTTGTCACCCGACTTCCACAGCTCGGCGACCTCGGGGTCGACGACGGTGTTGCCGGACTCGTCGAACGTCCACACCGCGGTCTTGCCCTCGTCGACGAACCGCTGCAGGTTCTCGCTGATGCCGAACCGGTCCGGGAACGCCGCGTTCATGGTGCCGTTGACGTGCTGGGCGACGGCCGGGCCGACCAGCTGCAGCAGCACCATCGGGCTCATCGGCAGACCGAGCTCGTCGAGGGCGTTGTCGGCCACCTCGAAGGGCGTGCCCTCGTCGACGGCGGCGATGATCTCGCCCATGAAGCGGGTCAGCAGCCGGTTGACCACGAACGCCGGGGCATCGGAGACCAGCACGGACGACTTCTTCAGCTTCTTGCCGACCGCGAAGGCGGTGGCCAGCGAGGCGTCGTCGGTCTTCTCGCCGCGCACGATCTCCAGCAGCGGCAGCACCGCGACCGGGTTGAAGAAGTGGAAGCCGACGACCCGCTCCGGGTTCTTCAACTTCGACGCCATCTCGGTGATCGACAGCGAGGAGGTGTTGGTCGCCAGGATCGCCTCGGGGGAGACGTGCTCCTCCAGCTCGGCGAAGACCTTCTGCTTGACCGTCATCTCCTCGAAGACGGCCTCGATGACGAAGTCGGCGTCGGCGAAGGCCTTCTTGTCCAGCTCACCGGTCACCAGGGCCTTGAGGCGGTTGGTGGCGTCCGGCGACAGGCGGCCCTTGCCGGCGAGCTTGTCGATCTCGCCGTGGATGTAGGCCACGCCCTTGTCGATGCGCTCCTGGTCGATGTCGGTGATGACCACCGGCACCTGCAGGCGGCGCACGAACAGCAGCGCCAGCTGACCGGCCATCAGACCGGCACCGACCACGCCGACCTTGTTCACCGGGCGGGCCAGGCCCTTGTCCGGCGCACCGGCCGGGCGCTTGGCGCGCTTCTGGGCCAGGTCGAACGAGTACAGCCCGGCGCGCAGCTCGTCGGACATCAGCGCGTCGGTCAGCGCCTCGGTCTCGGCGGCGTAGCCGGCGTCGATGTCGTTGTTGCGGGCCAGCTCGATGAGCTCGACCGTCTTGGTCACCGCGGGCGAAGCGCCCTTGGTGCGGGCCTCGACGATGCCCTTGGCGCGCGCCACGGCGTCGTCCCAGCCCTTGCCGCGGTCGATCTCCGGGCGCTCGACGGTCTTGTCGCCGTTGACCACGCGGACCAGCCAGCGCAGCGACTCCTCGAGGAAGTCCGCGCCTTCCAGCAGCTCGTCGAAGATGCCCAGCTGCAGGGCCTTCTTCGGGTTGAGCATCTTGTTCTGGCTCAGCGCGTTCTCGATGATCACCGTCACGGCCGCGTCCGGGCCGATGAGGTTCGGCAGCAGCTGCGTGCCGCCCCAGCCCGGGAACAGGCCCAGGTAGCACTCCGGGAACGCGATCGCGCCCGCGTTGGAGGCGACGGTCCGGTAGTGGCAGGACAGCGCCAGCTCCAGGCCACCGCCGAGGGCGGCGCCGTTGACGAAGGCGAACGTCGGGATCGTCGACTCGGTGAGCCGGCGGAACACGTCGTGGCCGGTCTGCGCGATGGCCTGCGCGTGCTCGCGCTGCGACACCTGGCCGACGCCGGTGAGGTCCGCGCCGACGGCGAACACGAACGGCTTGCCGGTGACCGCGATCGCGGCCGGCTCGGCGGCGAACGCCTCGTCCAGCGCGGCGTTCAGGCTGCTCAGACCACCCGGGCCGAAGGTCGACGGCTTGGTGTGGTCGTGGCCGTTGTCGATGGTGATGAGCGCGAGCTTGCCGGTCAGACCGGGAACGTCGACGAGGCGGGTGAACGCCTTGGTCACGACCTCGTCGGGGAACAGCGCCGCGAAGTCAGTCACTGCTCGCCTCCTGCGTTGTAGTTCGGGTTCTCCCAGATGACCGTTCCGCCCATGCCGATGCCGATGCACATGGTGGTGATGCCGTAGCGGACCTCGGGGTGCTCTTCGAAGTGGCGGGACAGCTGAGTCATCAGCCGCACGCCGGAGGAGGCCAGCGGGTGGCCGCAGGCGATCGCGCCGCCCCACGGGTTGACCCGCGGGTCGTCGTCGGCGATGCCGAAGTGCTCCAGGAAGGCCAGCACCTGCACGGCGAAGGCCTCGTTGATCTCGAACAGACCGATGTCGTCGATGGTCAGCCCGGCGCGCTTGAGGGCCTTCTCGGTGGCCGGGACCGGTCCGACGCCCATGACCTCGGGCTCGACACCGGCGAAGGAGTAGCCCACGAGTCGCATGCCGATCGGCAGACCCAGTTCCTTGGCCGTCTCGGCGTCGGCCAGCAGGGCGCCGGTGGCGCCGTCGTTGAGGCCGGCGGCGTTGCCCGGGGTGACCCGGCCGTGCGGGCGGAACGGCGTTTTGAGGCCGGCGAGGGTCTCGACCGTGGTGCCCGGCCGCGGCGGCTCGTCGGTGGTCGCCAGGCCCCAGCCCTCGTCGGAGCGGGTGGAGACCGGGACCAGGTCGGGGCTGATCTTGCCCGCCTTCTGCGCCTCTTCGTAGCGCTGCTGGCTCAGGGCGGCGTACGCGTCGGTGCGCTCCTTGGTCAGCGACGGGTAGCGGTCGTGCAGGTTCTCGGCGGTGGAGCCCATGACCAGCGCGGACGGGTCGACGATCTTGTCGGACACGAAGCGCGGGTTGGGGTCGGCGCCCTCACCCATCGGGTGGTTGCCCATGTGCTCGACGCCGCCTGCGATCACGACGTCGTAGGCGCCGAAGGCGATGCCGCTGGACACGGTGGTCACGGCGGTCATGGCGCCGGCGCACATGCGGTCGATGGCGAAGCCCGGCACGGACTTGGGCAGCCCGGCCAGCAGCGCCGCCGTGCGGCCGATGGTCAGGCCCTGGTCACCGATCTGGGTGGTCGCGGCGATGGCGACCTCGTCGATGCGCTCCGCCGGGAGTTCGGGGTGGCGGCGCAGCAGTTCCCGGATGACCTTGACGACCATGTCGTCCGCGCGCGTCTGGGCGTACTGGCCCTTCGAACCGGCCTTGCCGAACGGCGTGCGTACGCCGTCGACGAAGACCACGTCCCGAACCGCTGGGCGGCTGCGGCTGTCGGCGGGTGCCGACGCAGGTGCGGCCACGGCGTGCTCCTCACTGGCTTGGTGGATGGTGCTCGGCCGGAGTCCGCGAGGGGCGGCGCCTTACCGGCCGGTAACCGCACTCTAGCGCTTATTACCCACCGGTAACCACGTGCCCGCCCCTGTCGGTTGTCTCACATGCTGACCAGCCCGGACCCGGCCAGCCGAATCCTTCCCGAGGAATCGAGCCCGTGCTCGGCGGACAGGCGGCGGTTCTGGTCCGAACCGACCGGGCGAAACGTTGATCACGGACGGTTCGGGCCACGACCGCCCGTTGCCTCAGGAGTCCTCGGGCGGGGTCGCGTGCAGCGCCTTGGAGAGGGCTTCGGCGGTGAGGGTGATCTGCCACTCGCGGGCGCCCTTGGCGCGCAGCAGCTCGATGACCGCCGGGACGTCGCGGTCCTCCGGAGGCGTCCAGCAGGTGCGCCGGACCAGATCGGGCAGCAGCAGGTTCTCCACGGGCAGGGAGTGCTCCTCGGCGATCTCGTTCAGCGCCGCGCGGGCCGCGGTGAGCCGCGCCGCGGCGGCCGGGTCGCGGTCCGACCAGCGGTTGGTGGGCGGCGGGCCCTCGTTCGGCGTGGACGCGGCGGGCAGCTCCTCGTTGGTGAGCCGTCGCGCGGCGCGCAGCGCCTGCAGCCACATCGAGGCGCGCCTGCGCTGCTGGCGTCCGCCGAAGACCGGCATGGCCACCAGATCGCCCTCGGACTTGGGGTTGGACTGCGCCGCCAGCACGATCGAGGAGTCCGGCAGCACGCGGCCCGGCGCGATGTCGCGCTCGCGGGCGAACTCGTCCCTGGCCTGCCACAGCGCGCGCACCGCGGCCAGCTGCCGGGGGCTGCGCACCTTGTGGATTCCCGAGGTCCGGCGCCACGGCTCGGCGCGCGGGGGAGCGGGTTCGGCGTTGCGGACGGCCTCGAACTCCTCGAAGGCCCAGTCCAGCTTGTCCTGGCGCTGGAGTTCGGCGTGCATCTCGTCGCGGAGCGCGACCAGCAGCTCCACGTCCAGCGCGGCGTAGACCAGCCAGTCCTCGGGCAGCGGCCGTCTCGACCAGTCGGCGGCGCTGTGGCCCTTCTCCAGCCGGTAGCCGAGCATGCGCTCCACCAGCGCGCCCAGCGACACCCGGTCGAACCCGGCGAGCCGGCCGGCCAGTTCGGTGTCGAAGAGCCTGGAGGGGTGCAGATCGAGCTCGGCCAGGCACGGGAGGTCCTGGGATGCGGCGTGCAGCACCCATTCGGTGTCGGCCAGAGCCGGAACCAAGGGGTCGAGCGCGCCTTTGAGAGCGATCGGGTCCACCAGCACGGTGCCTGATCCCTCGCGACGCAGCTGCACCAGGTAGGCGCGCTGCGAGTAGCGGTAACCCGAGGCGCGCTCGGTGTCCACCGCGACCGGCCCGGTGCCTGCGGCCAGCGCTTCTGCGGCCGCGTCCAGCGCGGCCGGGGTGTCCACCACCGGCGGCACGCCGTCGACGGGTTCGGTCAACAACACCGGCTCCGGGCGGCCGGATCCGACGGTCTCGGGGCTTGCAGCTTCCACGGCTAACAGACCTTACGTGCTTTGGCCCGTCTCGTGTGGCTGGTCCACCCGACGTCGTCGGTCCGGCCGACCCGGCGCTGGTGTTTTCTCAGCGATCCGTCACCGGATCACGCCGGCGCGCATGGCCAGTGCGACCATCTGCGCCCGGTCGCCAGTGCCCAACTTGCGCCCGATCCGCGACAGGTGAGACTTCACCGTGAGCGCGGAAAGGTTCAGGGCCTCGCCGATCTCCTTGTTGGAGCGGCCATCGGCCACCAACTGGAGAACTTCGACCTCACGCCCGGACAGCTCGCGAGGTGTGTTGTCCGTTCCCGGCACGCGGGTTCCGGCGGCGAGCACCGGAGCCACGCTGGGATCGGCGTACACACCGCCGTCGAGCACGCGGCGCACGCCGTCGGTGACCACCATGGGCGAGGCCGACTTCAACAGGTACGCCTGCGCACCTGCCTGGAAGGCGGCCCGGACCGCATAGGGGTCATCGGACGAAGCGAGCACCACGATCCGCGGCCAGCCCTGGCTCCGGAGTTCGGTAACCAGTTCGATGCCGGTCCCGTCTGGGAGTCCGAGATCGAGAATCGCGAGGTCGCACGGACCGGTCGCCAGAGCGCGAGCCCTGGCTTCGGCCATGGATGCGGCCTCGTGCACCGTGCCGGCGCCCATCTGCAGCAACCGAGCGGCGATCGCCTCTCGGAGCAGCGGATGGTCATCCACCACGAGCACCGTGAACAGCTCTTCCCGCGGGTGCGGGACCATGTTGGCCGGCAAAGCGCCGGCAGGCGTGGTTCGAGCGGCCTGACCTAAGCCGACGGCAGCCACGTCACTACCTCCCTGGAGTCGGTCGTGCCCCCCGACCGGCACCGGGACTCTCGACCAATCAGCCGCGCCACTGATCGACCGAAAGTGGTGTCGTCGGGGTGAGCGTAACCGCCCAAGCGGGTCAGCGGGACGATCAATCGGGTATCTATCCCGATCGAGTTGTGACGAGCGCAGAGTTTTGTCGCTCTTTTGGGTGACTCAGAGCGACGACCGTAACGGCGGAGCGTGGCCATGCGACATATTTCGAATGCGTATGGTGAAAATCTTGCTTCGACAAGAACTTCAACGGAGCTGAACGAACTTCGCGAATGAAAATCGGACATCGGCGTGTCGCGCCCCGGCGTGTCGCATTCGAGGGGGCTGCGGGAGCGAAGTCCCGCCTCAACGCTACGCGCTGGGCCTACCTGTCGCAGCCGATGATCGGGGGACCCCGATCAGTCCTGCCGCATTGCGCCGTTCGGTCGCCTGCCGAGTAGCGCAACGCCTTCCGGCGGAAGCCCGGCCGCACTTGCCATGAGTTCGTGGAATGCATCCGCATGCGGTGCGAGATCGACTTCCTCGGAGCCGAACACCGAGGGTTTCGGCGTCCACGACCCGCGCAACTCCAGATCGTGACTGCGCGAGGGTCCGGCGATGTCGCCGAACCGCGCCGAGGACGTCAGCGTCACCGTGCCGCCCAGGGCGGTGAACGACGCGTCCGCGTTCTCCAGGGCGTCGGTCAGCCACGACCACCCGACAGCGGGCAGCAGCGGGTCGTCGGCCACTTCGGGATCGAGCTCGGCCCGCAGGTAGACCACCAGCCGCAGCACGCCGTCCCAGGCCTCCTGGCCTTCCGGGTCGTAGAGGAGCACGAAACGCGCGGTCGCCAGCTCACCGGCCGGTCCGTTCGCCTCCGCGGCCAGCGCGTGGGCCCAGGGGGCCAAGCGCTTGGGGGGACCGACTTCGCTGAGCTCGATCTCCGCACGCGGCTGAGGCGACGTCAACGCGGCAACCGCCTGCCGGAAAACTTCGGGCGCCGCCGACATCTCCGTCACGCCGACGACTCTAAGGGCCCACCCCGGCGCGTGGGTGGAGGCACGCCGTGGAGGAGCGGGCGCTTGGAGTGGGAGCGCGGGCATCGTGCGAAGATTGCCGGAGCCAGCCCGGCAGTCCGTCGTGGCAGATCCGTTCCAGGTAGCCCGCAGACCGCACCGGGATCCGACGATTCGACGTACGGACACCCTTCGATGACGAACTCCGCTCCGGTCTCCACTCGCCGGGACCTCGCCGACGCACCTCTGCTCGTGGCCGCACGTGGTGGAAAGCCCCGGCACACGCCGGTGTGGTTCATGCGGCAGGCGGGGCGTTCCCTGCCCGAGTACCGCCAGGTGCGCGAAGGCACCCCGATGCTGCAGGCGTGCCTGACCCCGGAGCTGGTCAGCGAGATCACCATGCAGCCGGTCCGCCGGCACGGGGTGGACGCCGCGATCCTGTTCAGCGACATCGTGCTCCCGCTCTACGCCGCGGGCGTCGGGCTGGACATCGTGGCCGGGACCGGCCCGGTGGTGAGCAACCCGATCGGCGGGCCGTCCGACGTCGAAGCGCTGCCGTCGCTGGACGCCGAGCAGGTCGCGCCGGTCGCCGAAGCCGTGGGCCTGCTGGTGAAGGAGCTCGGGAGCACGCCGCTGATCGGTTTCGCCGGTGCGCCGTTCACGCTCGCCTCCTACCTCGTCGAGGGCGGCCCGAGCCGCAACCACGAGCGCACCAAGGCGCTGATGCACTCCGACCCCAAGACCTGGCACGCGCTGCTGGAGAAGCTCGCCGACACCACGCTGGAGTTCCTGCGGGTGCAGCTGAACGCGGGCGTCGACGCCATCCAGCTGTTCGACTCGTGGGCGGGCGCGCTCTCGCTGCGCGACTACCGCGAGTTCGTGCTGCCGCACAGCCGCCGCATCTTCGAGGGCGTCGCCGAGATCTCCGACGTGCCGCGGATCCACTTCGGGGTCGGCACCGGTGAGCTGCTGGGCGCGATGCGCAACGCCGGACCCGACGTGGTCGGCGTGGACTGGCGCGTTCCGCTGGACACCGCCGTCGCCCGCCTGGGCGCCGCTGAGCCGGGCGCGGCCAAGCCGGTCGTGCAGGGCAATCTCGACCCGGCCGTGCTGTTCGCCGGTTGGGAGGCCGTCGAGCGCGAGGTGCACCGCATCCTCGAGGAGGGCCGCGAAGCGGGCGGGCACATCTTCAACCTCGGCCACGGCGTGCTGCCGACCACCGATCCGGAGATCCTGACCCGGGTCGTCGAGCTGGTGCACACCGCGACCGCGCAGCGCTGATGGCCGGCCGCGTCGCGGTCGTCGGGGGCGGTGTCGCCGGACTGGCCGCCGCCCACCGGCTCCGCCGCGAGCTGGGCGCCGAAGCCGAGATCGTGCTGGTGGAGCAGACCTCCCGCCTCGGCGGCAAGCTGCGCACCGTCGAACTCGCCGGACGCCCCTACGACCTGGGCGCCGAGGCGTTCCTCGCCCGGCGGCCCGAGGTGCTGAACCTGGCCGAGGAGCTGGGCGTGCGCACCGATGTCGTGCACCCGGCCGGTGCGGCCGCGACCGTTCGGGCCGGTGGGCGGACCCAGCGGTTGCCCGGCGGCACCGTGATGGGCGTTCCCGCCGAGGCCGATTCGGTCGCCGGAGTGCTCTCCGACGCCGGGATCGCCGCCGTGCGAGCTGAAGCCGAGATGCCGCCGATCGAGCTGGGCGGCGCGGACATCTCGGTCGGCGACCTGCTGCGCGCCCGCGTCGGCGACGAGGTCGTCGACCGGCTGGTGGAGCCGCTGCTCGGCGGTGTCTACGCCGGAGACGCCAACCGGCTGGGCCTGCGCGCGACGGTTCCCGCACTGGCCAAGGCCCTCGACGACGGCGCGGGCTGGATCACCGCGGCCGCCCGCGCTGCGCTGCCGACGCCGAAACCCGGTGCGCCGCAACCCGTTTTCGGCGCCTTCCGGGACGGCTACCGGGAGCTGCTCGACCGGCTGCTGATCGCCGCCGACGTCGAGGTGCGGCTCGGTCTGCCGGTTCGCGCGATGGTCCGCACCGGCGAGGGTTGGCGGCTGGAGATCGGTTCGGCACCCGCGCCGGAGCACCTCGACGTCGACGCCGTGGTGCTCGCGGTCCCGGCACCGGCAGCTCGGAAGCTGTTGCAGGACCCCGTTCCCGCTGCCGCCGCGAAGCTCGCCGAGGTCGAACTGGCCTCGATGGTCGTGGTCGGTCTCGCGCTGCCGCCCGGCACGCAGCTGCCCGAGCACGACGGCACCCCGGCCTCCGGTGCGCTGATCGCGCGCGGCGAGCGGCACTCCGGCGGAACCCCGTTCACCGCCAAGGCGTTCACCTTCTCCAGCAACAAGTGGCCGCACCTGCGCGGTTCCGGGGGAGAGGTGCTGCTGCGCGGCTCGGTCGGCCGCTTCGGCGAGACCGAGGACCTCCGGCTGGACGACGAGGAGCTGCTGCGCCGCGTCCGCGCGGACCTGGCCGAGCTGACCGGGATCACCGCCGAACCGGTGGATTCGGCGGTGCTGCGCTGGGGCGGCGGGTTGCCTCAGTACGGCGTCGGGCACCTGGACCTGGTCGCCGACGTGGAACGCGAGGTGGCCGGGGTTCCGGGTCTGGCGATCGCGGGAGCCGCGCTGCACGGGGTCGGCGTGCCCGCGTGCGTGGCGACCGGTGAGGTGGCAGCGACCAGCATCACGCGGGACCTGGTGCAGCCCGGGCGCTGAGCAGTGGGACCATGAGGGCATGGCGCGGCTGAATTACGACGAGCTCAACGACACCATCCGCTACACCATGTGGTCGGTCTTCCGGATCGAGCAGGGAACCCTGCCCGAGGACCGGGCCAAGGCCGCGCAGGTGACCCAGGAGTACCTGGACTCGCTGGCGGAAACCGGTGTCGTGGTGCGCGGTGTCTACGACGTGTCCGGCCTGCGTGCCGACGCGGACTTCATGATCTGGTGGCACGCGGAGGAGATCGAGGCCGTGCAGGCCGCCTACACCGGGTTCCGCCGCGAAACCCCGCTCGGCCAGTCCTCCGAGCCGGTGTGGAGCAACGTGGCGCTGCACCGCCCCGCGGAGTTCAACAAGAGCCACATCCCGGCGTTCATGGCCGGTGAGGACCCGAAGAAGTACATCTGCGTGTACCCCTTCGTGCGGTCCTACGAGTGGTACCTGCTGCCCGACGACGAGCGCCGCAAGATGCTCGCCGACCACGGCAAGGAAGCCCGCGACTACCCGGACGTGCGCGCCAACACCGTCGCGTCCTTCGCGCTGGGCGACTACGAGTGGATGCTCGCCTTCGAGGCTGACGAGCTGCACCGCATCGTCGACCTGATGCGCCACCTGCGCGGCACGGAGGCCCGCCTGCACGTCCGCGAGGAGATCCCGTTCTACACCGGGCACCGAGTCGAGGTCGGAGACCTCGTCACCCGGCTTCCCTGAAGGTCGAACTCACCCGTCCCGTTCGGGTGAGCCCAAGACGAATCATGGCGCCACCTGGGCAGATCCTGCCAAGGTGGCGCCATGATCATGTTGTTCGGCTTCGTCAGGCAGCTTTGGAGTTCTGACTGACCAGCTGATGCGCTCGTTGATAGGAGATCCCGAGCACCTCGCCGATCTCGCGCATCGACATCCCTTGGTCGTGCAGGGTCCGGGCTGCACTGCTGAATTCCTCGGCGGCTTGGCCCTGAGCGCGGGACGCCTGTGACCGAAGCTCAGCAGCGCGGTCCAAGCGTTCCTGCACCTCTTCGGGGAGTGAGATGGTGATGTCCAGTTCGATCGACTCGCCCGGATCCCCGGTCATGATCTCGATGAGATCCTGCGCCATCTCGTGAATCTCGCCGAGCTTGCGCGCTTGGGTCCACCGTTCTACGGCTGGAACGTGGATCAACCAGAACTTGCCGTCCCGAGTGACTTGCACTTGGTACGTGGTCATCGTTGCTGCCACCACTTCTTCCCGAGCTCTCGTTGGCACTCCTTGAAGATGACGAGAGCCATGTTTTCGCCGAGTTCTGCGTGTCTCGGGACTGGGATCGTCGTGGACCCGAGGCGATAGATCGTGTGTTGCTTCACGAGATTACGTCTATAGCGGGGTTGACGCAAGCGTCAACCATGGGTAGACAGCTGGATGACCTGCTGCTGGGTGCATGTAGCGCGGTGTGATCGAGCCGGCTGGCGCTTCACGGGAGGTACTCCTCAAGTGGAGTCGACCGGGTGAGCGCAAGACGAACCATGGCGCCACCTGGGCAGACCCTGCCAAGGTGGCGCCATGATCGTTCTTGTTCGGCGGTGGGCGTCCTGGCGACGTTGACCATTCGCGATGTTCCCGATGACGACTGCGAGGCGCTTCGCGCAGATGCGCGGGCCAAGGGGCGGTCGTTCCAGGAGTGCATGCCGGAGAGGGCGATCGAGCTCGCTCGGAAGTCAGCTCTCGACGAGGCGGACGGCGATTGAGTTGATGCAGTAGCGCTGGTCGGTGGGCGTCGCGTAGCCCTCGCCGGTGAAGACGTGGCCGAGGTGACCGTGGCAGGAGGCGCAGAGGACCTCCGTGCGGACCATGCCCATGCTGCGGTCCTCGCGGACGATCACCGCGTCGGAGTCGCTCGGGTCGTAGAACGACGGCCAGCCGCAGTGCGACTCGAACTTGGTCTCGCTGCGGAACAGCTCCGCTTCGCAGCCCCGGCACTCGTAGACGCCGGTGGTCTTGGTGTCGACGTACTCGCCCACCCACGCGGGTTCGGTGGCGGCCTGGCGCAGCACCGCGAACTCGTTCGGGGTGAGCTGCTCCCGCCACTCCTGCTCGCTCTTGGTGACCTTGGGAGTGCCTGCAACCGGATCCATGCTTCCACGCTAATGCGATCGAAGATCGATTGCTAAGCCGCCCGGTCCGATCGAGGCCCAGGCCACGATCAGCCGAAGAAGGCCCCGAGCATGTAGGCCACCGCGTTCCAGACCGTGAACAGCACCCCGAACAGGATCAGCACGACGACGGCCACCGCCACCAGCCTGCGGTGGCCTCCGGTGCGGTTGGCGCTCTGGGCGAACTCGTCCACCCCGCGCAGCATGCCCTCGACCGTGGCCTCCGAGGCCGGCCGGTCCATCCGGGCGCGGTGCTCGGCGAAGGCGCGGACCTCGGGATCGTTCTGATCGAGGTCGTCCAGGTCGCCGAAGCGGGCCGGCTCCTCGGATTCACGGCGCTGCATCGGCACACCGTATCGCCTCATCAGCGGGGAGCGGAATCGCCGAGTTCACCGAATGGAGTGGGGGCCGACCAGGGCAATCGCGCTCGCCGCCGCATGCGGACCGCCTAGGCTGGGAAGAATTCGTCGTGGAGCGCGGGGAGGGTGGCTTTGAGCGAGTCAGCCGCAGTCGAGGACGGCCGGTTCCTGCCGGAGCTGCTGGTCACGCCACCGCAGCGGCACCGCCGCTGGACCGTGCTGCTGCGGATTCTGCTGCTCGTCCCGCACTTCATCGTGCTGTGGGCGCTGGGCATCGCGGCGGCCGTGGTGGTGTTCATCGGCTGGTTCGCCGCGCTGGTCCTGGGCAGGCTCCCCGAGTGGATCTCCGGGTTCCTCATCCTCTACATCTCCTACAGCACGCGGGTCGGAGCCTCCGCGTGGCTGCTGGTCGACCGCTACCCGCCGTTCGTCGTGGGCGACCCGGAGTTCCCGGTCGACGTCGAGATCCGGCCGGGCAGGCTCAACCGCTGGGCGGTGGCGTTCCGGTTCGTCCTGCTGATCCCGGCGGCGATCGTGGCCTCGGTGACCTCGTGGGGATTCGCCGTCCTGGCGTTCTTCCTGTGGCTGATCATCCTGGTCATGGGCCGCAACCCGCGCCCGGTCTTCGACGCCTCGGTGGCCGCCCTGCGCTACTCGATGCGCACCAACGCCTACATCTACCTGCTCACCGGCGCCTACCCGAAGCGCCTGTTCGGCGACGCCCGCGAGGAGGGCGAGGTCGCCGAGGTCCCGGCCGGCACGCGGCCGCTGGTGATGTCCCGGGGCGGGCGGATCCTGCTGATCGTGTTCATCGTGCTCGGCGCTCTCGCGATGGTGGGCAACGGCGCGGTGTCGTCCACGCAGCCGTCCCCGCACGAGTACCAGTACGCCCACCTCGGATGATCGACCAGACGACCTCGTCCGGTCACTGATCGCAGCCGCCGGGTTCCGCTCGTCGGGCGACGTCGGTTCGCTCGTGCAGCGGTGTTCGGGCGGTTGGATCGGCGAGGAACATCGGACGGTGCTGGTATCCAACACCGATCGGAGGTCGGAGATGGTCGGCACCGACGCACCGCACCAGGGCGGTTGCAGCTGCTGCGGCAGCTGCAGCGGTCCTTCCTGTGGCTGCTGCTCCAGCTGCGGCTGAAGCGGCGGTGGCTTGCCCGGGGTGTTGCGGGATCACTCCGGGCAAGCCATGCCTTCGGTGGGCACGACCCCCTGCACCAGGAATCGGCTGATCGCGTCGGTGACGCACGTCGAGCGGGTGATCGCTCCGTGCCCGGCGCCCTGCCAGCGCATCGACACCCCGGTCGGCAGCTCGTCGGCCAGGTGATCGGTGCCCAGCGCCAGCGCTCGCGGATCGTGGGCCGTGGTGATCACCGGGATCGGCGGCAGATCCGCGCGGCGAGGAGTCGGCAGCGGCTGCTGCGGAACCGGCCACGAACCGCACCACACCACGCGCTGCGCCGCGACCCCGCCGAACAGCGGGAAGCGGTTCACCCAGTCCTGCGCGATCTCGCTGCTGCGCTGCGGCGGAACGCGCAACGTCGTGTCGTTGCAGCTGGTGATCAGGTCGCCGTCGAACCACGGCGGGTTCACGCCCTGGGCGGCGACCAGCGGGGCGGTGAGCTCGGCGAGTCGCGTGCCGTCACCGCGGTTGCCCGCCGCCAGCGCATCCGCCAGCGCGGGCCAGCCGTTGCGGTCGGAGAGCCCCCGCAGCACCGCCTGCGTGACCCGGCCCGCCGGCACCGACGTGCCCGGCGCGGGCAGCGGGGCGTTCCGGGTGCGCTCGACCAGGTCGCTGACGGCCTGCCGGGGATTCGGCCCGAGCGGGCAGTTGCGGCTGACGCAGTCGGCGGCGAAGACGTCGAAGGTCTGCTCGGCGGTCTGCGCCTGGTACTCGGCCTGCCCCATCGAGTCGCGCGTCGGATCCGGGGCGCCATCGATCACGAACCGCCCGACCCCGCCCGGGTACCGCTCGGCGTAGGTCGTCAGCAGCCGTCCGGCCTCGCCGCGGCCGATCGCGTGCAGCCTCGGCACGCCCAGTTCCAGGCGGAGTTCTTCCAGGTCGGAGGCGGTGCGCCAGGTGTCGTAGGCCTGCAGTCGCTCGTCGAGCTTGAGCAGGCACTCCTGGCTGGCCGACAGCACCGACTCCAGCAGCCGGTCCAGATCCGCTCGCTGGGTCGCGCGCGGGTCGAAGCCCAGGACCTCCTCGCGCTGCTGCGGAGGAACGCAGTCGGCGGGTTCCGACTCGCCGGTGCCTCGCCGGTCCATGCCGATGATGTCGAAGGTGTTGCGGATCTCCGGCGGCAGCTGCGTGGCCATCCGCGCGGCGAAGGTCGTGCCCGGTTCGCCGCCGACATCGCCCACGACCACCAGCGGGACCCGGCCGGAGCCCGCGCGGATCAGCGAGTTGCGCGCGGTGCCCCGCTCCGGGGCCTCCGGTGCGTCGAGCGTGGAGAGCAGGCGGGAGCAGGAGAACGTCAGGCCGGGCGGCAAGGCTCCCAGCTCAGCGCGGGTCTGGTCGGTGCAGTCCTGCCAGTTCAGCGCGTCGTGGGGAGCGGCGCCCAGCGGCGGCACGGGCCGCGGCTTCGGCGGCTGCGGCGCGGGCGCCACCTGCTGCTCGCTGTCGTGGTAGGCGACCGCGGGGCGCTGGGACGGTCCGACCGAACAACCGGCGACCACCAGCAGCAGCAACGGCAGCAGCGCGGCCCCGGCCCGGTTGATGGTGCGCGGCACAAGAACTCCTAGTCGACCGGCGAACGTGCTACGCAGCATCCCATGATCGACGTGTGACCTCGGTTAGGGGACGTTCCGCCGCGGTCGTCGGCTGGTTCTCCGCGGTCAGCGGATGCCGGAAGCCGAACCCGGCTCCGGATGCGAGAGTCCGGTGCACGGCGTACTCCCGCAGGGTGCGGAGGAGCACCTCCGGCGCTCGTTCGTCGGGTGTTCGCTGGGATAGCGTGCTGGTCGTTGTCGCTTGAGCCGTGAAGGAGCGTTGTGCAGGTCGCCTGGGGGCCGGGAGACGAACGTCGGTGGAGCGCGAGCCGGGTGTCGGCCGCTGCGCTGGGAGCCGTGCCGCCGCCGATGATGGTGCTGGTCGGCGTGGTCAGCGTGCAGGTGGGCGCCGCGTTCGCCAAGCAGCTGTTCAGCGTCGCCGGGGCCTCGGGCGTGGTGCTGCTGCGGCTGGTGTTCGCCGCGCTGATCCTGCTGGCGGTGTTCCGCCCGTCGCTGCGGCTGGACTGGCCGACGCTGCGCGTCGTCGCCGGGTACGGGCTGGTTCTGGCCGGCATGAACATGTGCATCTACCAGGCGTTCGAGCGGATTCCGCTGGGCGCTGCGGTGACCATCGAGTTCCTCGGGCCGCTGACGGTGGCGCTGTTCGGCTCGCACCGCAAGCTCGACGTCGTGTGGGCGCTGCTGGCCGGAACCGGCGTGTTCCTGCTGTCCCGCGTCGAAGGTGGCCTCGACTGGGTCGGTGTCGCGTTCGCGCTGGCCGCGGGTGCCTGCTGGGCCGGGTACATCCTGCTCGGCGCCAAGCTCGGCAGCCGCACGACCGGAACCTCCGGGCTGGCGCTGGCGATGGCCTTCGGCGCCCTGGTGGCGCTGCCCATCGGTGCGTTCGACTCCGGGCCCGCCCTGCTGAGCCCGACGGTGCTGATCATCGGACTGGTGGTCGCGCTGATGTCCTCGGTGGTGCCCTACACGCTCGAGCTCGAAGCGCTCCGCAGGATGCCGGCCCGCGTCTTCGGGATCCTGATGAGCACCGAACCCGCCGTCGCCGCCCTCGCCGGCCTGGTGGTCCTCGGCGAGCTCCTGACCGGTTGGCAGTGGCTGGCCATCTGCTGCGTCGTCATCGCCTCCGTCGGCTCGGTCGCCACCACCCGCACAACCCCCGAGTCCAGCGACCCACCCGCGAACTGACCCGATCGGGCGACAAATTCGAATTTCGCGCGAAATTCGAGATCGCAGCCCGGGCACGGCGCTGAGCTGCGATGACACGCCCGGGTGTGGGGGACTTCGCGACGGTCTTGGGTCAGGGGTTTGGCTTGATCGCGCGGAGGAGGGTCAGGAGCGTGCGGTTGAGGGGGACCGGGATGCCGTGGCGGTCGGCCGCCCGGACGAGGGTTCCGGTGATGTGCTCGTGCTCCAGCGGGAGGCCGGCGATGCGGTCGTAGAGCATCGAGGTGCCGTTGGTCGGAGGCATCTGGGCGGTGTAGTCGGCCAGGACCTTGTCCGCGTCCTGCTGAGTAAGCGAAGCCCCCTCGGCCTGGGCGACCGCGATCGCCTCGGTGAGGATGCCCGCGCAGAGCTCCTGGACCTCGGCGTCGGCGAGCACGTCCAGGCGGCGCAGGGTCAGCGCGGTGATCGGGTTCGGCGCGACGTTGGTGAGCATCTTGCGCCAGGCCGCGGTGTGGAAGTCGTGGGTCTCGCGCAGCTTCAGCGCCGAGCCCGCCAGCATCGACACGAACCGGGAACCGAGATCGCCCGCGGGGACCTGCACGGTGGCCGGCGACCGGCGCACCACGCGGCCGGGACTGGTCCGCTCCGCTCCGACGTAGATCAGCGCGGGCAGCACGGGCGCCTGCAGCCGCAGCTCGGCGACCGACTCGCGGTGCGCGACACCGTTCTGCACGACCACCAGGGGTGTGCGCCCGTCGTCGAGCTCGCGCAGCCAGGGAGCCGTGCTCGGCACGTCGTGGACCTTGGTCGTCAGCACGATCCAGTCGAACCCGCCGACGGCACCGGGATCGGTCGCCACCGACACCGGGACCTCCACGGGCCCCTCGGGCGCGTCCACGACCAGCCGCTCGAACGGCGTGCGCACGCACATCGTCACCTCGTGGCCCGCGGCGTGCGCCGCTTCGGCGATCACCCCGCCGATGCCACCTGAACCGATCACCGCAATCCGCTCTGCCACGGGAGCGGACGTTACCCGCTCGAACGATCCGTGCGGTGCACTGCGCCGAACAGCACCGAGTCGAGGTCGTAGCGCATCGGCTCGTCCAGCTGGGCGTAGTCGCAGGACTCCGGGTCCCGGTCGGGACGCCAGCGCACGAACTGCGTGGTGTGCCGGAACCGGGCCGGATGCCCGCCTTCGGTGTGGTCGTAGGAGACCTCTACGACCCGCTCCGGGCGCAGCGGCACCCACGGCTGCTCGTTGCTGTTCCAGCGGTTCACCGACCCGGGCAGCCGACGCTCGGTCGCGTTCTCGCCGACCCACGGGTGCTCGCCCTCGGTGATCAGCTCGGTGAGCTCCCCGGCCAGCTCGCGCCTGCGCGCGGCGGAGAACGAACCGACGACGCCGACGTGGTGCAGCACCCCGTGCTCGTCGTGCAACCCCAGCTGCAACGACCCGACCGCGGTGCCGGGTTCGGTGTTGGCGTGCCAGCGGAGCCCGGCGACCACGCAGTCGACGGTGCGCGAGTGCTTGATCTTGAGCATCGTCCGCTTGCCCGGCACGTACCGGCCGTCGAGGGGCTTGGCGATGATGCCGTCCAGCCCGGCGCCCTCGAACAGCCGGAACCACTCCTCGGCCAGCTCCGGGTCCTCGGTGGCCGGGGTCGTGCGCAGACCCGGGCGGTCCAGCCCCAGGTCGGCGAGCAGCGAGCGTCGTTCGGACTGGGCCGATCCGGTGAGGTCCTGGTCGTCCAGCGCCAGCAGGTCGAAGGCGATGAAGGTGGCCGGGGTGCGCTCGGCGAGCGCCTTGACCCGGCTGGCCGCGGGGTGGATCCGCTCGCTGAGCAGGTTCCAGTCGAGCTTGTCCCCGTCGGAGTCGTGGTGGATCACCACCAGCTCCCCGTCGAGCACCGCCGGGCGCTCCAGCTGCTGGGCGAGCGTCGCCTGCACTTCGGGGAAGTAGCGCTCCAGCCCGCGCCCGGTGCGCGACTGCAGCAGCACGGGACTGCCGGGATCGACGAAGGCCAGGCAGCGGAAACCGTCCCACTTCGGTTCGAACAGCAGGCCCTCGCGGCGCGGCACGCCGTCGACCGGACTGGCCAGCATCGGTTTCACCGGAGGGTGCAGCGGCAGCACGACGGCCTCCTACTGAACGCGTTGCTTGGGTGCGCGGTCCAGTCGCAGCCTGATGGCCGTGGGCAGCGTCTCCCGCCCCAGCGCCTGGCGGGCGCGGGCGAGGACCTTCTCGTCCAGCTCCTCCCACACGTGCCGGACGTTGGTGCCCTCCTGCAGCGACAGCGTCAGGCGCAGCGACGGCGAGCGGTCGGTGCCGGCCATCCGCACCCGGGCCCGCTTGACGCCCTGAACCTGCTCGGCGTCGGCGCGCACGGCGTCGGACAGCGCCCCGGCCGTCACGTCGAGGTCGCCCGAGTCGGAGCGCTCCAGGCGGAAGTCCGGCCGCTGCTCGGGCCGCAGCGCGCGCACCAGCCACCACAGGCCCAGCACGAACAGCACGAGCCCGGCGATGATGCCGATCACCGCGGCCAGCCGGGAGTGGACCTGCACCCACTGCACCACCAGCGGATCGGCCACCGGCCGCTGCGCGCGGAACACGCCCAGCACCCCGGAACCCACGACGATCGCGGCGGCGCCCACCAGCAGCGACAGCAGGCCCAGCAGGGTCACGGCGCCGCGTTCGAACCCCGCGCCGCGACCGATCGGGGTGCTGCTCGGCTTGATCTCGCTCATCGGCGCTCCTTGGGCGTGGCCAGCGACACCTGCACCTTCGGCGTGCTGGGCAGCGGCAGGTCACCGACGGCGTGCTCGGCGGTCTCGGTCAGCCGCCCTCGCAGGTCACCGGTCTCCCGGAAGCGCGAGGTGGCCTTGACGCGGACCCGCTTCGCGCCGGCGGTGACGGTCGCGCCCGCGACGCCGTCCTGGTCGCGGACCTGGTGGCCGACCAGCCGCGCGAGCGAACGGCGGTCGGTGGTCACGGTGACCTCGGGCGCCGGGTCGTGCAGCCGGATCTCCCCGTGCCCCGCGCTCATCGCGGCGATCAGCAGCACCAGGCCGAGCACGATCAGAGCGCAGGCCACGAGCCGCACCGGCACGTCGTTCCACGAGAACCCGGCCAGCGCATCGCGCACCGCGGCCGGGCCGAGGATCAGGCCGCGGCCGCCCGGCCGGATCAGCGACCACACCGACTCGATGGTCAGCAGCGCTCCGGCGGCGGCGAGGACGATGCCGGCCACAGCGGTGATCAGTCGTACGAACAGGCGCATCGCTCACTCCACCCGGGGTGCCGCGGCCGGTGGAACCAGCCCGGACACGGTCACGTCGATGCTGCGCACCGTGCAGCCCGCGATGCGGGACAGCTCGGCCTCGACCCGCTCGCGCATCGAGGCGACGGTGTCGCGCACCGGGTTCGGGTAGCGCAGCGCCACGGTCAGCCGGACCCGCAACGCGTCGTCCGGGCCGCTGATCTCGGCACCGGCGGCGTGCTTGCGGCCGCTGCGCGCGCTGCCCGGGTCGACGTCGGCGGCGTGCTCGGCGATCTTGCGCAGCACCGAGCGGTTGATGTGCAGGTCGCCGCGCTCCTCCAGCGCTTCGTCGGAGGCGGACTCCTCCGGCTTGGTCGCGGCTGCGGTCATCGACGGTCCTTGGAGCGGCCGAGCAGATCGCCGACCTCCAGCTCGCCGTCGAGGATCCGGCCGATGACCAGCCCCACCACACCGATCAGCAAGGCGATCAGGAACCCGCTGAACCCGCCGACCGCCGCGGCGGTGCCGAGGATCAGCCCGGCGATCAGTCCGGTCTGCGTCGCATTCATCTCCGATGCCTCCTGTGAAGAAACGGGCTGTTGCACGAACGGGTCATCGAACGCGGGGAGGTGCGTGGCGGCGCCGCCAGCGGCATCGGAGGCGGTGCAGCAGGCCCCGGACTCCGCTCGGCCTGGTCTCCACCACGATCGGCGCGTCGAACCGAGGATCGGCGGTCCTGCCGCGCAGCCGAGCGAGCCCGGCGGCGAACGCCTCCGGGTCCCCTCCCACGTCCGGGTGATTCGCCCGGATGAACGCGCGGATCTCGGCGCGCGTCGCCGGATCGTGCGGCACGTCCACCATTCTGCGCCTCCAGGCGGGACCGGCCACTCATGCCGGTTCCGGCGGATCCTCGGCGGTTTCCACGTCGGACACGTAGATGTCCACCCGGGTTTCGCCCAGCGTCCCGGCCAGCGAGTCGCGCAGTTCGGCGATGGTCGTGCCGACCGGCTGGTCGAGGCGCACCACCACGCCGATCTCCACGCCCCCGTCCTCGGGCATCCGCACGCCGGTGATGCGGTGGCCGGGGAAGTAGGACGTGATCTCCCCGAACGCGCCGCCGGCCAGCCGCGCCACCGACGGGTGCGCCAGCACCTTCTCGGCGAGCTCACTGGCGGATGGCTGCTCCGGCAACTGGGCCTCCTAAGACCTGTTGAGGAGTTGCTTTGCGTGGCGGTGCGGGTAGCGGAACCTGACCGCCTCCGTGGTCTCCGTGCGCCGCTCCTTGAGTATGTCAATACGCGGCGTCCCGGCGTACTCGCCACGAAGGCGCTGGCGAACCCGCGGCGGTGCGAGTGCCTCGGATGGCGGAAGAGGATGCGGCTGCGCCGCATTCTTGAACAGCTCCCAGGCGATTTCGGACCGACGATGTCACTCGACGCGCGACTGCGCCTGCTGCGGCGCTTCCTCCTCGTCGTCGCTGGGGAGGTGGATGTCGTTGACGACGATGTTGACCTCGATGACGTCGAGACCGGTCATCCGCTCCACGGCGGTGATCACGTTGCGCCGCACCGCGCGCGAGAGGTCCACGATGGACGCGCCGTACTCGACGACCAGGTCGAGGTCCACCGCGGTCTGCTTCTCGCCGACCTCCACCTGCACGCCCGAGGTGGAGGAAGTGCCGCTGCCGCCGGGGATCCGGTCGCGCAGCGCGCCGAAGGCGCGGGAGACGCCGCCGCCCATCGCGTGGACGCCGGAGACCTCGCGGGCCGCCATGCCCGCGATCTTCTGCACGACCGACGCCGCGATGGTCGTCTTGCCCTGCGAGCCCTCGTCGGCGGTGCGCGCGGGCGATCCGCCGCTGCGCGTGTCCGGGATGCGCCGCTCGCTGCTCTGAGCCCCCGTCTGCTGGGTGGCTTGGCCGGACGACGTGTCGCTGTTCTGGGCCATGGAAATCCAGCTCCTTCCCGGTACGCCGAGGAATGTCGGCGAGGTGTGGCGCGAGTGAGTGGCCGCACCTGGTCCGAAGGGTGTCCCAGATGCGATCGCGGCACCATTCGGGTGCCTCGGGTGACAGCGTCGGCGGTTCGCCACATCCGTCACTCCCGCATTCTTCCGTAACGCAGGAACAGCAGCGAATCCGAGTGCAGCACCGACTCCAGGCGCATCCGGTGCGGCGGCTCCACGCCGCTGCCTTCCGCGATCCGACCGGCGTCCCCACTGGTCAGCATGGGGGACAGGGTCAGGCAGAGCTCGTCGACCAAGTCGGCGTCGACGAGGCCGCCGAACAGCTGCGGCCCGCCTTCGCAGCCGATCCGGCGAAGCCCCCGCCGATCCAGCGCGTCGAGCGCGGCGGCGAGGTCCACCCGGTCGGCGCCCGCGATCACCACGTCGGCACCGGCCTCGGCGAGCGCGACCCGCCGCTGCGCGGGCGCCGACTCGCAGGTGAGCACGATCGGCGGCACCAGCGTGTCGGTCAGCAGCGGCGAGTCCAGCGGCAGGGCGGCGCGCGCGGTGACCAGAGCGATCGGTGGTACCTCGGACAGGCACAGGCGGGTGCGGCGCTCGGTGCGGACCGCGTTGCGCTTCACACCCCGGTACCCCTCGGCGACGGCGGTGCCCGCGCCGACCAGGATCACGTCGGAGAGATCGCGGATCAGGCTCAACACCTGGCGGTCCACCGGATCCGACAGCGGCCGGGAGCTGCCCCCGGAGGTGACCGCACCGTCCAGGCTCGACACGAAGTTCACCCGCACCCACGGGCGGTGGAGGGTCTCGGGGTAGGCGTAGTGCGCCTCCAGGCGCTCGTCCGCTTCTGGTGCGCCGTCCACCGGCCAGAGCTCATCGACCACAGATCCATCCCACCACGGGTGACGAGTGGCACGTGACGTCAGGACCTGGCTCAGCGGTGTCCGGTTATAGAGTCGGTCGCATGAATTTCGCCCGTCTGGTCGACCGCCGTCCAGAGATCACCCCGGACGAGCTGGTCCAGGCGATGACGCCGCCGCCCCGCTTCGAGGCGGCGCGCTTCGAGACCTACATCCCCAATCCGGACGAGCCCAGCCAGGCGCAGGCCGTGCGGGACTGCGCGGCGTTCGCGGAGCGGATCAACGCCTCCGCCGGCGGTGGTGGCGGCTGGTTGCGCGGGATGTTCGGCGGCAAGAAGAAGACCGACGGCGACAAGCGCGGGCTCTACCTCGACGGCGGGTTCGGCGTCGGCAAGACCCACCTGCTGGCCTCGTTGTGGCACGCCACCGAGGGCACCAAGTCCTACGGCACCTTCGTCGAGATCACCAACCTCGTGGGCACTCTCGGGTTCGCCGCGACCGTCGAGCGGCTCTCGCAGCACCGGCTGCTGGCCATCGACGAGTTCGAGCTGGACGACCCGGGTGACACGATGCTGGTCACGCAGCTGATCGCGAAGCTCACCGACGCCGGTGTGCACGTGGCGGCCACGTCCAACACGCTGCCGGACAAGCTGGGCGAGGGCCGGTTCGCCGCGGCGGACTTCCTGCGCGAGATCCACGCGATGTCGGCCCGGTTCGGCGTGGTGCGGGTCGACGGGCCGGACTACCGGCACCGCGGTCTGCCGGACGCGCCGCCGCCGATGGCCGATGACGAGCTGTCCCGGCTGGCGGAGGCCACCGACGGGTCGACGTTCGACGACTTCGACGCGCTCTGCGGTTTCCTCGCCGGTCTGCACGCCTCGAAGTACGGCAGGCTCGTCGACGACATCACCGCCGTGCACCTCTCGGGCGTGCACGCGGCCCCGGACCAGGACGTGGCGCTGCGCCTGGTGGCGCTGGCGGACCGCCTCTACGACCGGGCCATCCCGGTCCGCGTCTCGGGCGCGCCGCTGTCGGGCCTGTTCACCGAGGAGATGCTGCAGGGCGGCTACCGCAAGAAGTACCTGCGGGCGATCAGCCGCCTCACCGCTCTGTCCCGGGACCTCACCAAGTCCTGAACCGCGGTCAGCAGTTCCGGTCCGAACTGCTGGACGGTTCGGACCGGAACTGACCGGCGGCTACTTCGCGAGGACCTCGGCGATGGCGTCGATGCCGGTGTCGAGCTCGTCCCGCGTGATCGTCAGCGGCGGGGCGATGCGCAGCGTCGTGTCCTGCGTTTCCTTGCACAGCACGCCCTTGGCCATCAGCGCCTCGCTGGCCTCGCGACCCGCCGGGCCGCCGGGCGCGATCTCCACGCCCGCCCACAGGCCCCGGCCGCGCACCTGCGCCACGCCGTTGCCGATCAGGTCGCCGAGGCGCGCGTGCAGGTGAGCGCCCAGGTCGCGGGAGCGCTCCTGGAACTCGCCGGTGCTCAGCAGTCGGATCACCGCGCGGCCCACGGCCGCCGCCAGCGGGTTCCCGCCGAAGGTCGAACCGTGCTGACCGGGCTGGAGCACGCCGATGACGTCGTCGCGGCCCACCACCGCCGACACCGGCAGGATGCCGCCGCCCAGCGCCTTGCCCAGCGTGTAGAGGTCGGCGCGGACGCCGTCGTGGGCGCTGGCCAGCAGCTCACCGGTGCGGGCGAGGCCGGACTGGATCTCGTCGCAGATGAGCAGCGCGCCGTGCTCGTCGCACAGCCGCCGCAGCCGGGGCAGGTAGTCGGCCGGCGGCACGACCACGCCTGCCTCGCCCTGGATGGGCTCGACCAGCACCGCTGCGGTCCGTTCGCTGATCGCGGCCTCGACCGAGGCGGCGTCGCCGTAGTCGGTGACGGTGAAGCCCGGCGTGTAGGGGCCGAACTCGGCGCGCGCCTCCGGATCGGTGGAGAAGGAGACGATGGTCGTGGTGCGGCCGTGGAAGTTGGAGCCGGCCACGATGATCTCGGCCTGGTTCTCCGGTACGCCCTTGACCTGGTAGGCCCACTTGCGGGCGATCTTGATCGCCGACTCGACCGCCTCGGCACCGGAGTTCATCGGCAGCACCCGGTCGGTGCCGGTGAGCTCGGCGAGCTCGCGGCAGAACGGCCCCAGCTGGTCGTGGTGGAACGCGCGGCTGGTCAGCGTGAGCTTGCCGAGCTGCTCGGTCGCGGCGGCGATCAGATCGGGGTGCCGGTGCCCGAAGTTCAGGGCCGAGTAGCCGGCGAGGAAGTCCAGGTAGCGCCGTCCGTCCACATCGGTCATCCAGGCGCCGTCGGCCTCGGCGATCACGACCGGGAGCGGGTGGTAGTTGTGCGCGCTGTAGCGCTCGTCGAGCGCCAGGAACTCTCCGGCGCGGGACTCGGTGTCGAGGTGGTGGGCGGTAGCCATGAGCACAAGGCTATGTCGACGGTCCAGTGGATTTCAGTCGTCAAGCCTTGCTTGTTGCGTCGCTTCGTTGCGTAGATTCGAGTGAATGCGAAGCTTCGTTGTGGGATCTCGGCTTCAGAGCATGCGTGAGTCGTAGCGCCCGCGGGCGTACTGCTCCAGGGCCCCGCGCAACCGCCGGGCCTCCTGCCGCCGGGAGATGAAGCCGCCGGTCGCGCCGACCGGGTAGATCCGCGCGCCGCCGTGGTAGCGCCGGACCCGGTGCCACGCCGACGAGCGCGGTGCCGAACCGTCGGCCAACCACACCGCCAGGGACGTCGACTTGCCCTTGCCGACCACGCCGACCCGGGACACCTGCTGCCACGGGATCTCACGGGTGAGGCCCATCCGGTGGACCACGACGCCGTCGGAGTTGACCTTCAACCGAAGGCTCGGCGCCAGCATCCGGCCGCACGACCAGACCGCGCCGAACAGCAGCAGCAGCGCACCGATCCGGAAGACCGCCAGCCGGTCCGGGTTCATGGACACGGACCCGTGGGTGAACGGGATGTCCATGTGGTCGGAGAGGTAGAACGCCGCGACCAGCAGCAGGGCGAAGACCGCGGTCCACATCGCCGCGGACGCCCGTCCCCGGGTGCGGAACTCCGGGCCCGGCCCGTCCCGTCGCACGCGGGGTGCGCGCTGCTGCTGCGCCTGCGTCTGGCGCTTCTGCGGCGGGGACGGGACGATCTTGTCGCGCATCTGCGGTGCGGGCGCGGCCGCCGGTTGCGCGGGCGCGGCGACCGGGGGCGCCTGGGTGTAGGCCTGGGTGACCGGCCTGGGCGCTGCGTGCGGGGCCGCGGGAACCGGCTGCGGCGGGGGAGTGTCCGGGACCTGGACCGTGCGCTGCAGCTCGGTCGAGTGCTGCGCGATCACCGCGGTGATCGTCGGCGGCAGCCAGCTGCTGCCCTGCGGGCTGGTCTCGCCGATCCGGTCCAGCATCTGCGCCGGGGTCGGGCGGGCCGCCGGGTCCTTGTGCAGGCACTCGGCGAGCAGCGGCCGCAGGCCTTCCGGCACCTTCTCCAGGTCCGGCTCTGCGTGCGCGACCTTGTACAGCAGGGAGGCGGTGCTCTCCTCGCCGAACGGTCCGGAGCCGACGGCGGCGAACACGAGCACCGCGCCGAGGGAGAACACGTCGCTGGGCGGACCCACTTCGCTGCCGAGCGTCTGCTCGGGCGAGAAGAACCCGGGGGTGCCCAGGAAGATGCCGGTCGCGGTCAGCGAGTGGCCGGTCATCGCCCGGGAGATCCCGAAGTCGATGACGCGCGGGCCGTCCGGGCCCAGCAGGACGTTGGCCGGTTTGAGATCGCGGTGCACCAGCTCGGCCTTGTGGATGGCCACCAGCGCCTCGGCCAGCCCGGCGCCCAGGCTGCGCACGGTGGCCTCGGGCAGCGGGCCGTGATCGGCGACGGCCTGGTGCAGCGTCGGTCCGGGCACGTACTCGGTGGCCAGCCAGGGCTGTTCGGCGTCCGGGTCGGCGTTGACGACGGCGGCGGTCCAGAACCCGCCGACCGCGTGGGCCGCGTCGGCCTCGCGCCGGAAACGTTCGCGGAACTCCGGGTCCTCGGCGAGGTCGGCGCGGATGACCTTGACGGCGACCACGCGGCCACCGCGCGACCGGCCGAGGTAGACCCCGCCCATCGCGCCGCGGCCCAGACGTGCCAGCAGCCGGTAGTCGCCGACCCTGGTCGGATCACTGGTCAGCAACGGCTGCACGGCGTCCTCGCCCCCTAGATCATCGGTCGTCGCGTGCGTTGTCCCGACAGAAAGCTTACGTAACCTCCGCTTCCTCGTCCGGCGGTCGCTCGAATTCGCACCGCCGAGCCGGTCCGGTAATCGGTTACTTGGCTTCGTTCCAGCTCTTTCACGATGAGCCGCGCTGTGGGTATGATCCGGCGCACCGTGACCTGGAGCACGCTCGCAGCGGATCGAGGGAGGCACGCCGTGACAGCCAGCGGACAACGCCCGGCAGTGGCGCTGCGCGGCGTCGGCAAGCGGTTCCCCGGGGTGGTGGCCGTCGACCGCGTCACTCTGGAGATCGCACCGGGCGAAGTGCACGTCTTCGCAGGTGAGAACGGTGCGGGCAAGTCGACGCTGATGAAGATGATCGCTCAGATCGAGCAGCCCAGCAGCGGTCACATCGAACTGGACGGAGCGCGGGTCACTTACCAGGGGCCCGGTTCGGCGCGGCGGCTCGGCGTGTCCATGGTGCACCAGGAGTTCGCCCTCGCCCCGGACCTGTCGGTCGCTGAGAACCTCTTCATCGGGCACGAACCCGGCCGGGGCGGCTGGATCTCCCGCAACGCCGAGCGCCGGGCCGCGCGCGAACTGCTCGCCCGCGTCGGCCTGGACGTCGACCCCGGTCGTCGCGTGTCGCTGCTGTCCACAGCGGAGCAGCAGCGGGTCGAGCTCGCCAAAGCCCTGGCGGTGCAGGCGAAAGTGCTCATCCTCGACGAGCCGACCGCGAGCCTGACCGAGCGCGAGGCCGAGGAGCTGTTCGGCATCGTCCGCGAGCTCACCGCCCAGGGCATCGCGGTCCTCTACATCTCGCACCGGCTGGACGAGATCTTCGAGATCGGCGACCGGGTCACCGTGATGCGCGACGGGGCCGTTGTGGACACCGGCCCGGTCGACGGGCTGGACGAGGCGCGGCTGGTGCAGCTGATGGTGGGCCGCGACGTCTCCAACCTCTACCCGCGCACCCACCAGCCGCCCGGCGAGGTGCGGTTGAAGGTCGACGGGCTCACCCGGGGCGAGCAGGTCCGCGACGTGTCCTTCGAGGTCCGCGCGGGGGAGATCGTCGGGTTGGCCGGTCTGGTCGGCGCCGGGCGCACGGAGCTGGCCCGCGCGGTCTTCGGCGCCGAACCGCCCGAACGCGGAACGATCACAATGGACGGTCGCAAGCTGCGCATCCGCGGCCCGGCCGACGCCATCGCCGCCGGGATCGGCTACCTCACCGAGAGCCGCAAGACCGACGGCCTGGCGATGCAGCTGGGCGTGGACAAGAACATCACGATGGCCAAGCTGCCGATGCTGCGCTACGGGCTCATCGACCTGCAGGGCGAACGGCGCATCGCCGAGCGCCAGCGCGATTCGCTGCGCATCCGCGTCCCGCGCGTGGGCCGGCACGCGCAGACGCTCTCCGGCGGCAACCAGCAGAAGGTGGTGCTGGCGCGCTGGTTGGAGACCGGCGCCGACGTGCTGTTCTTCGACGAGCCGGGCCGGGGCATGGACGTCGGTGCCAAGTCGGAGATGTTCCAGCAGCTGGATTCCCTCGCGGAGCGGGGAAAAGCGGTCGTGCTGATCTCCAGCTACCTGCCGGAGCTGCTGAACATGTGCGACCGGATCCTGGTGATGCGCGGTGGCCGGATCACCGGCGAGGTCCAGCGGACCGAGTTCTCCGAAGAACGCGTCGTCGCACTCGCGACCGGAGCGAAGGGCAACCATGACTGAGCAGACCAAGGCACCGTCCAATGGGGACCGCGGCCTGCTGGGCGGGCTGAGCGACCGGCTCTCCGGCGCGGTCTCCCAGGTCGCGGCGGCCGGCGCGCTGATCGTCGTGTTCATCCTGCTGTCGATCGTCGCGCCGTCCTTCCTCACCGCCGACAACCTGTTCAACCTCGGGTCGCAGACCTCGGTGAACGCGGTGATGGCGGTGGGCGTGACGCTGGTGATCATCACCGGCGGGATCGACCTGTCGGTGGGCTCGGTGGCCGCGCTCTCCGGTGTGATCGGTGTGCTGCTGATGGCCGAGTACGGGTTCAACCCGCTGCTGGGCGTCGTCGGCGGGCTCGTCGTGGGTGCGCTGGCGGGGTTGGTCAACGGCCTGCTGGTGTCGGTGGTGGGACTGCCGCCGTTCATCGCCACGCTGGGCATGCTCAGCGTGGGACGTGGTTTGGTGCTGATCGCCACCGGTGCGGTCGCGGTGTTCGGCGCGCCGGACTCGTTCCGGCTGCTCGGGCAGGGCGTCATCGGGATCCTGCCGATCCCGGTGCTGCTCATCATCGTGGTGGCCTTGCTCGGGTACGTGGTGCTCACCCGCACTCGGCTCGGCCGCTACGCGTACGTGATGGGTTCCAACATGGAGGCCGCGCGGCTGTCCGGCGTCCCGGTCAAGCGCTACATCACCTCGGTGTACGTGCTCTCCGGTGCGCTGGCGGGGCTCGGCGGCATGATCGCGGCGTCGCGGATCAACTCCGGCCAGCCGAACTTCGGCGAGGGCCTGGAGCTGGACGTGATCGCGGCGGTCGTCATCGGCGGCGCCAGCCTCTTCGGCGGCCGCGGCACCGTGCTCGGTTCGCTGATCGGGGCCTTCCTGGTCGCGGTCATCCGCAACGGCGCGGTGCAGCTCAACATCGGCACCTTCTACCAAAACGTGCTGATCGGCGTGATCATCTGGCTGGCCGTCTGGTGGGACTACTACCAGCGCCGCAAGCTCGGCGGCGACGTCGGATAGCCACTTTCGCGAAGAGCAAGGGAGCTCGGCGATGAAGAAGGTTCTGACCGCAACGTGCGTGATGCTGACGCTGGCGGCCACCGGTTGCAGCGTCGGCGTGCGCGAGCAGACCGGCGGCGGGCAGGAGTCCGGCGGCCCGATCAAGATCGCGGTGGTGCCCAAGGCGATCGGTTTCGACTTCTGGGAGAAGGTCCGCGTCGGCGCCGAGTGCGCCGGGTCCAAGCAGAAGGACGTCGAGCTGCAGTGGGACGGCGTGAGCGCGGAGAGCGACGTCAGCGGTCAGCAGAGCCTGCTGCAGGACATGCTCGCCCAGGGCGACGTCAAGGGCCTGGTCTACGCGGCCACCGACGCCAAGGCGCTGTCGGACGTCACCAAGACCGCGCAGGGCCAGGGCACCACGGTGGTCAACATGGACTCCGGCACCACCCCGCAGCCGCCGGACGTGCCGGTGTTCGCCACCAACAACGTCGCCGCGGCCGAGCAGGGCACCGACGAGCTGGCGCGCCAGCTGGGCGGGAAGGGCAAGGTCGCCTTCATCGAGTTCCAGGCCGGAACCAGCACCAACGAGACCCGCGGGCAGGGCTTCAAGAACGGACTGGCCAAGAACCCCGGGTTGCAGCTGGTGGCGCAGCAGTCCAGCGACAGCGACTACAACAAGGCGTTGCAGGTCACCCAGGACATCCTGACGGCCAACCCGGACCTCAACGGCATCTACGCGGCCAACGAGCCGAGCGTGCTGGGCGCGGCCGAGGCGGTCCGCCAGTCCGGCAAGACCGGGCAGGTCAAGATCATCGGCTGGGACACCTCGGAGGGGCAGATCCAGTCGCTGCGGGACGGCGTGATCACCGGTCTGATCGCCCAGAACCCGTTCAAGATGGGCTACGCGGCGGTCAACACCGCGGTCGCCAAGATCCGGGGCACGGGCGAGCAGACCCCGAGCACCGACACCGGCGCCACCCTCATCACCAAGGAGAACCTGGACTCGCCCGAGATCCAGAAGATCCTCAACCCCTCCTGCGAGAACCCGCCCCAGTGACGTGATCGCGGCGGTGGGCGGCTCCTGAGAAGCCCGGAGTCGTTCACCGCCGCGAGCGCGGCCGTGTGCGGTGTTCCCGGGCAAGCGCTACCTGGGAATTCGCGAATCCGGCCGGTCGGGGAGTGGACGCGGTGCGCGAGATTCGCGACGACATCGACCACCGTGTGGGTGTCCTGCTCGTCGAACTGGCGCTGCGCGAGTGACGTCCGGTCGCCGGTGCGGTACCCATCGGGTGGTTTAGCGCCGCACCGGCACCCGGAAGCGGGACGCAAGGCTTCCACCTGCGGATTCGCCCCTCCTGTGCTGTCGTGACCTGGACGGTGTTGTGAATCGGGTTCACAACACCGGACGTCACGACCGGGGGGTTGCGTGTTAGGCAGGAAGTCGGCTTCTCCGCTGCCGCGCCACGGCGCGGTCGGGGTGGCCGCTGCCGCGCTGTCGGTCCTGCTCGTCGGCTGCGCGCCGTCGGCCGTGGCCACCTTCCCGGACCAGCAGAGCGCCTCGGAGACCCGCGCGAAGCCCACCGGAGCTCCTGCCGCCGCCACCGCCTCGGTCGACCAGCAGGCGGACGCTCGGCGAAACCCCCTGGGAGTCGCGGTCCTGGACCGCGCGACCGGCGAAGTCGCCCACGGCAGGCTGGCGCAGCAACCGATGTACTCCGCATCGCTGTCGAAGGTCATCGTGGCCGTCGAACTGCTCGAACGCCACCGGGTCACCCCGCAGGACCGGTTCGCCCTGCGGCGGGCCCTCGGACCCAGCGACGACGAGGCCATGAACGCCCTGTGGGACCGCTACGGCGGGTCCTCGCTGATCACGGCCGCGGCGGACCGGATGAAGCTCCAGCAGACCCGGCCTCCGGAGGAGCCGGGCCGCTGGGGCGACACCGTCACCTCGGCTCGCGACATCGCCGCCGTCTACCAGTACCTGCTCGCCCAGATGCCGGCCGCGGACCGCGACTTCGTCCTCGACGCGCTGCACGCGGCCCCGAGCCGCGCGGCGGACGGGGTCAACCAGGAGTTCGGGCTGATGGCGGTGGACGCGCAGGCGGTGAAGTCCGGCTGGATGTGCTGCCAGAAGGGCACGGTCTGGGTGCACAGCGCGGGCGTCGTCGACTCCGAACGCCGCTACGTCGTCGCCCTGCTCAGCGCCCAGCCCAGCTCGGTCGGCTACGGCAAGGCCATCGAGGACCTCACCGAAGCCTCCCGGACCGCGGTCACCCGGCTTCGCTGACCGGCTCCCGCTGCGTGGCCAGCCCGACGGTCAGCAGCAGCGCCATCAGCACGCCGAGCAGCAGCACCGCCGAGGAGACGCCGAGGGTGTGCGCCAGCAGCGCGGTGCCCAGCAGCAGCACCGAACCGACCGCCGAGATCAGCGCCGAACGCCCGCCCGCGTCGGCGAACCTGCTGTGCAGCAGACCGGTCAGCAGCAGGTACACCACCAGCGGCACGGCCACGGTCAGCGCGGCCGAGACCTCGCTGATGTGCGCCTTGTGCGCGTCGGCGTCGATGGCCACCTCCAGGCCGGCGCCGACCGCCGCGACCGAGGCGAACACGAAGATGTGGCTGTACCCCCAGGTCAAGGAACCGCGGAGGTTCTCGCGGATGCGCTGGACGTGGGAGTGCTTGAAGTAGATCCACCACATCGCGAAGATCATCAGCAGGCCGCCGACGCCGATCTCCAGCAGTCCGGCCGACCAGCCGCCGTCGGCGACGTTCTCCTGCATCGCGGCGGTCACCGCCAGCACGACCTCGCCGAGCACGATGATCGTGAACAGGCCGTAGCGCTCGGCGATGTGGTGGGGGTGCCACGCCGTCGGCGCGTTGCGCTCGGCGAAGGCGGGCACCGCCAGCTCCGCCACGACCAGCAGCAGGAAGCCGACCTCGGCGTAGGGGTGCGGCAGCAGCAGGCGCAGCAACCAGCCGACCTGCACCACCGCGATGCCACCGGCGTAGCGCAGCGCGCAGGAGCGTCCCTCGGGATGCTCGGCGGCGGCGCGCAACCACTGCGCGATCATCGCCACCCGCATCACGACGTAGCCGATGGTGACGACCAGGAAGTCGTAGTCGTGGAACGTCGCGGGCACCCCTGCGGCCAGCACCAGCACGCCGCCCATCTGCAGCAGCGTCAGCAGCCGGTAGGGCACGTCGTCGGTGTCGTAGGCCGAGGCGAACCAGGTGAAGTTCATCCACGCCCACCAGATGGCGAAGAAGACCATCATGTAGCCGATCGAGGTGGGTGCGAAGTGCCCTTCGCTGAGCCCGTGGTGCAGCTGCACCGCGGCTTGGCCGACGGCGGCCACGAAGCACAGGTCGAACAGCAGCTCGAGCGGTGTCGCCGCGCGGTGCCCCTCCTCGGGATCGCGCGAAACCATCCGACGACGCAGCGGCGGCATCTGCTTGCTCATGGTGGCGGATTATTGCAGTCCGCCGCATGGATACCCGTTAGCGCTGATCGTGGCGTTGTGCGACCGAAATGATCGTCCACTGTGCATGTCCGGAGCGCATGCGCCCGGACACGCACAGTGGGGTAACCTCGACACCGCACAGGGGGTCAGGGTCGGACAGTCGGGGGACGACCGGGAGCCGGGTTCGCACGCGGACCCGGCTCTCTGCGCACCCGGGTGTGCCTTCGCGCACTGTTGATCGGTCCCGTTCGGTGGTTTTTGGCATGATCCGAGCCGGATAACGTCGCGTAGCGGCAGTGCGGCCGGGAGCGGAAGGAACTGTGTGGTGACCAAGATCGAACGCCTGGGAGTCGTCGGTGGCGGGCAGATGGGCGGGGGCATCGCCGAGGTCGGCGCCCGCGCGGGTCTGGACGTGATCGTTCGCGAGATCGACGACGACGCGGCCCGGGCGGCTCGCTCTCGGCTGTGGAAGTCGCTCAACCGCGCGGTCCAGAAGGGCAAGCTGACCGAGGCCGAGCGCGACGCGACCCAGGAGCGCCTGCACTTCACCACCACCCTCGCCGACCTCGACGACCGCGACATGGTGATCGAGGCGATCGCCGAGGACGAGGGCCTCAAGCTCGCGCTGTTCGAGGAGCTCGACGAGCTGCTCACCGACCCGGAGGCGATCCTGGCCTCCAACACCTCGTCCATCCCGATCGCCAAGCTCGCCGGCGCCACCAAGCGTCCCGACAAGGTCATCGGCGTGCACTTCTTCAACCCGGTTCCGGTGCTCAACCTGGTCGAGCTGGTTCCGTCGCTGCTCACCAGCGAGGAGACCGTCAAGCGCGCCCGCGGTTTCGCCACCGAGCAGCTGGGCAAGGAGACCATCCGCGCCGAGGACCGCTCCGGGTTCATCGTCAACGCGCTGCTGGTGCCCTACCTGCTCTCGGCGATCCGCATGTTCGAGGCCGGGCACGCCAGCGCCGAGGACATCGACAACGGCATGGTGCAGGGCTGCGCCCACCCGATGGGTCCGCTGCGGCTGTCGGACATGGTCGGCCTGGACACCCTCAAGGCCATCGCCGACTCGATGTACCAGGAGTACGCAGAGCCCACCTACGCCGCTCCGCCGCTGCTCAAGCGCATGGTCGACGCGGGCATCAAGGGCAAGAAGACGGGCGCGGGCTTCTACGACTACTAATAGAAGTGATCAGTGGTCTCCCTGCTCAGCGGTGCGGGTAGCGGAACCTGACACGTCTTCTGGCTTCCGTGCGCCACGACTTATGTATGCCAATACACGGCGTCGCGGCGTACTCACCCAGAAGACGTGTCAGAACCCGCGGCGGTGCAGGTTGACTCCCACACTTGGAACAGCGGCTACCGCCGCGAATGATCTTCTTCCCCGATGGTGCTGCGCAGGGCGTCGACCGCGTGGTCGCGGTGCTCGGCGAGCAGGTGGATGAGCTCCTCGGCGCGGCCGTTTTCCGCCGCGGAGATGATGGCCTCGTGCTCGCGGCGGACGCGGGCCCGGTTGGTGCCGGAGTTGTAGTAGACGGCGCGGTAGGCGTCGGTGGCGTCCCAGAGCGTGCGCACCACGCGCAGCAGTCGCGGCATCCCCGACGGTTCCAGCAGCGCGAAGTGGAAGCGGCGGTTGGCCGCGATCATCGCCACCAGATCGCCGTCCTCGGCCGCCTTCTCCACGTCCTGGCCCGCATCGGTGATGCGCGTCAGATCGGCGTCGGTGAGCCGTTCGGCGGCCACCCGCGCCGCCTCGGACTCCAGCAGCTCCCGCATCCGGTAGACCTCCAGCAGATCTGCCAGCGACAGCTCCGCCACCGAGTAGCCCCGGTGCGGCTGGTAGACGACCTGCCCTTCGGCTTCGAGCGTTTTCAACGCCTCCCGCAGCGGCACGCGGCTGACGCCCAGGCCGGCCGCGATCGTGTCCTGGCGGATCGGCTGGCCCGGCGAGAGCTCTCCCGAGACGATGGATCTGCGCAGCTCATCGAGGACGAAGGCCTGAGTGGTCGGCGGTCTGCGCATCGAAGTTCTCCAGCGTCGGGTGCGGACACGCGGGCGCTCGGAACGGCTTGACCGCGCATCGATCAACTGTATATTGGATCCAAATTTCCGGACGCGCAAGAACGTCGCTGCGCGCGCCGTCGGAAGGGTGGGGTCATGGAAGCGCTGCCGTTGGACGGCGTCGTCGTCGCGGACTTCAGTCGGGTGCTGGCCGGTCCGTACGCCACGATGCTGCTCGCCGACCTCGGGGCCACCGTGATCAAGGTGGAGCGCCCCGGCACGGGGGACGACACGCGTTCCTGGGGGCCGCCCTGGACCGAGAACAGCTCCTCCTACTTCGAATCCGTCAACCGCGGCAAGCGCAGCGTGCGCCTCGACCTGTCCCAGGACGAGGACCGGGCCGCCGCGCGCGAGCTGGTCCGGCGGGCCGACGTGCTGGTCGAGAACTTCAAGGTCGGTTCGCTGGCGCAGCACGGTTTGGACTTCGAGTCCGCGCACGAGCTCAACCCGCGGCTGATCTACACCTCGATCTCCGGGTTCGGCTCCCAGGAGGGCGCCGAGCTGCCCGGGTACGACTTCGTGGTGCAGGCCCTGGGCGGCCTGATGAGCATCACCGGTGAGCCCGAGCGGCCACCGGTGAAGGTCGGCGTCGCCGTGGTCGACGTGCTCACCGGCAAGGACGCGGCGCTGGGCATCATGGCCGCGCTGCGCCACCGGGAGATGACCGGCCGGGGGCAGCACGTCGAGGTCAACCTGATGTCCAGCCTGCTGGGCTCGCTGGCCAACCAGATGTCGAGCCTGCTGACCACCGGCATCGCGCCGCAGCGGATGGGCAACCAGCACCCGAGCATCGCCCCCTACGAGACGCTGCGCTGCGAGGACGCCTTCCTGGCGGTGGCGGTCGGCAACGACGCGCAGTTCCGCAAGCTCAGCGAGGCGCTGGGGCTGGTGTCCATGGCCGACGACCCGAAGTTCGCCACCAACGCCCAGCGGGTCGCCCACCGCGAGGAGATGGTGAGCAGGCTGGAGAACGTGCTCGGCGCGCGCACGGCCGCCGACTGGCAGCAGCGGCTGCAGGGCGTGGGCATCGCGTGCGGGCAGGTCAACGACCTGTCCGGTGCCGTGCACTACGCCGAGTCGCTGGGGTTGCGCCCGATGGTCGACCCGGGCGGGGGCGCCGCGATGCAGGTGCGGATGCCCATCGACTTCTCCGGGCACGGCAGCGCCGAGGTGACCGCGCCGCCGCTGCTCGGCGAGCACGACAAGGAGGTCCTCGCGTGGCTGGAGGACCCCGAACAACAGCTTCCCCCGATCTCGTCCAGGAGGGACACGCCATGAGCGCCGGTGGAAACCGCCCGAAGTTCGACCCGCACGACCCGCTGGGCATCGACGCCGAATTCACCCCGGAACAGCTGGCGATCCGCGACAGCGTGCGCGCCCTGTGCCGCGACCACGTGCAGCCGCACGTCGCCGAGTGGTACGAGAACGGCGAGTTCCCGCAGGCCCGCGAACTGGCCAGGGAGCTGGGCAAGCTCGGCGTGCTGGGCATGCACCTGGAGGGCTACGGCTGCGCCGGTCTGTCCGCTGTGGACTACGGAATCGCCTGCGAGGAGCTGGAAGCCTGCGATTCCGGGTTGCGCTCGCTGGTGTCGGTGCAGGGATCGCTGGCGATGTACGCGATCTGGCGCTGGGGCTCGGAGGAGCACAAGCAGCGCTGGCTGCCGCTGATGGCCGCCGGCGAGGCGATCGGGTGCTTCGGCCTGACCGAGCCCGACCACGGTTCGGACCCGTCGTCGATGCGCACCGCCGCTCGCCGCGACGGCTCCGACTGGGTGCTCAACGGCCGCAAGATGTGGATCACCAACGGCAGCATCGCCTCGGTGGCGGTCGTGTGGGCGCAGACCGACGAGGGCGTGCGCGGCTTCGTCGTGCCCACCGACACGCCGGGGTTCTCGGCTCCGGAGATCAAGCACAAGCTCTCGCTGCGCGCGTCGGTGACCGCCGAGCTGGTGCTCGACGACGTCCGGCTGCCGGCCGATGCGGTGCTGCCCGAGGTCACCGGCCTGCGCGGGCCGCTGTCCTGCCTCAACGAGGCCCGCTTCGGCATCGTGTGGGGTTCGGTGGGCGCCGGGCGCAGCTGCCTGGAAGCCGCGCTGGACTACTCCACGAGCAGGGAGCAGTTCGGACGCCCGATCGCCGGTTTCCAGCTCACCCAGTCCAAGCTGGCCGACATGGCCGTGCGGGTGCAGAACGGCAGGCTGCTGGCACTGCACCTGGGCAAGCGCAAGGACGCCGGGCAGTTGAGCCCGCAGCAGGTCAGCTTCGGCAAGCTGGACAACGTCCGGGGTGCCCTGGAGGTCGCCCGCACCGCGCGGACCATCCTGGGCGCCAACGGGATCTCGCTGGAGTACCCGGTGATCCGGCACATGACGAACCTGGAGTCGGTGCTGACCTACGAGGGCACCAGCGAGATGCACGCGCTGACCATCGGCCAGGCGCTGACCGGGATCCCGGCCTTCCGGGGATGACTGGTTCGTCACCTTAGCCTTGCTAAGGATCGTTCGGCGCCGGAGGCTGGCAGGACCTGGGACGAAGGGGCCTTGATGTCAGCCGTGGCGGTCGAACAACGCAGCGTCGGAATACCGCGAGTGCTCTCGTCGGTGGCCGCGGTGGTGACCGTCGGGGTGTTCCCGGTGTTCCTGGTCGGCGGGCTGGGCGTGCAGTTGCAGCAGGACCTGCGCTTCGGCGCGGCGCTGCTGGGCGTGGGCGCGGCCGGGTTCTTCGGCGTGGCGTCGGTGTCCTCGCGCGGCATGGGCTGGGTGGTCGAGCGCATCGGCGCCCGGCTCGGCATGCGCATCGGCGTTCTCGGCAGCTCGCTGTGCCTGTTCGGGCTGTCCGCCGCGCCGAACGCGGTCTGGCTGATGGGACTGCTGTGGCTGGCCGGGCTGCCCAACTCGCTGGCGCAACCGGCCTCGAACCTGCTGATCGCACAAGGAGTTCCGGCGCACCACCGGGGCATGGGCTTCGGCGTGAAGCAGTCGTCGATCCCGGCCGCCACGCTCCTGGCGGGAGTGGCGGTGCCCGCCATCGCGCTCACCGTCGGCTGGCGCTGGGTGTTCCTGATCGGTGGCGTGATCGGACTGGTCGCGGCCGTGGCGGTGCCCAAGCTGCCGCAGGCTGAGCGGTCCCAGACCACCCGCCCGGGTTCCGCCGGCGCCGACGGGAAGTTCACGGCGCTGCTGCTGATCGCGATCGCCGGCGGCTTGGGTTCGGCAGCGGCCAACGCGCTGGGAGCCTTCGTCACCACCACCGCCGTCGAGGTGGGCTTCAGTCCGTGGGCCGCCGGGCTGGTGCTGTCGCTGGGCTCGGCCGTGGGGTTGACGATCCGGCTGGCCGCCGGTGTGACCGCCGACCGGAAGAACCCCAACCTGATCCGCGTCATCACGGTGATGCTGCTGATCGGTTCGCTGGGTTTCGGCCTGATGGCGGTGGATTCGCCGACGGTGTTCCTCATCGGCGTGGCCATCGGTTTCGGCGCGGGCTGGGCGTGGCCGGGTCTGCTGAACTTCGCCGTCGCCAAGATCGCCCCGGACCGGGTGGCCAGCGCGACCTCCTTCACCCAGACCGGAATCTACTTCGGGGGCAGCCTCGGTCCGCTCCTGTTCGGACTCATCGCCGAGCACGCGGGCCTCACCGGCGCTTGGATCGCCGCTGGGGCCTGCGCCATCACCGCCGCGATCCTGCTGATGTTCGTCCGGCGCTGACCAGGCCTGTCACTTCCGCGCGAGGCCGCCGAACATCAGGCGGTACGGAGCAGGGGTCCGCGTGCCCGGATCCGGACGCCAGTCGCTCAGGTAGGTGGCGCCGGGAGGAACGGGCGTGAAGTCGCCGAAGAAGGACTCGATGCGGTCGGTGTCGCGCGAGAAGAGCGGGTCCGAGGTTTCCGCGTAGTGCTCGGTGAGCGTGCGTGCTGAGGCCGGGTCGTGACTGCCGGTGACGTGCGAGATCAGCAGGTGGCTTCCGGGGGCGAGTCCGGCCCGGTACTCGGCCACCAGGTCGTCCGGGTCATCGGAGTCCGGGATGAAGTGCAGCACCGAGGACATCAGCAGCCCGACCGGCTCGTCCAGGTTCAGCAGCGCCCTGACCTCGGCGGACTCCAGAACGGACTGGGGATCGCGCATATCGGCGAGGGTGATGGCGGCGTTGATCTCGGCGGCGAGCAGCGGCTTGCTGTGCGCGACCGTCAGCGGCTCGTTGTCCACGTAGACGACCCGGAAGTGGCGGGTGCGCCGGCGTGCCACCTCGTGCACGTGGCCGATGGTGGGGATGCCCGAGCCGAGGTCGAGGAACTGCCGGACACCGTGCGCGAGCAGGTATTCCACCGCTCGGCGCAGGAACGCGCGGTTCTCCTGGTAGGTGCCGGTGATACCGGGCAGGGCTGTGCCGATGCGCTCCACCATGGCGCGTTCGACTCCGAAGTTGTGACAACCTCCGAGGAACGCGTCGTACATCCTGGCGGCGGCGGGACGTCCGATGTCCATTTCCCGGACAGCCGCCTTGCGCGTGTCGACCATGCTCGTTTTCTCCCCTCTCCACCGAAATCGTACAGTAGTCGGCGGGTAACCCTTCGTGTTCAACATCGATCGGGGACGCGGCGCGGCGAGCCCTTGTGATGGCCGGTCGTGCATATGACGATGTGGCTGCGCCAACTCGCAGCGAAATCCGACAACGCGGTTCCAGGAGGTAGTCGTGTCCGACGTGCAGGCGGTGGTTTCGGCCGGCAAGGGCAAGCCGGTCGAAGTGGTGACGATCAAGGTCCCGGACCCGGGACCGGGCGAGGCGGTCGTTCGCGTCCAGGCGTGCGGGGTCTGCCACACCGACCTGCACTACCGCGAGGGCGGCATCAGCGACGACTACCCGTTCCTGCTCGGCCACGAGGCCGCCGGTGTCGTGGAGCAGGTCGGGGAGGGCGTCACCGACGTCGAGCCCGGTGACTTCGTGGTGCTCAACTGGCGGGCGGTGTGCGGGGTCTGCCGGGCCTGCAAGCGCGGTCGTCCGCAGTACTGCTTCGACACCCACAACGCCTCCCAGCCGATGACCCTGACCGACGGAACGCCGTTGTCCCCGGCGCTGGGGATCGGGGCTTTCGCGGAGAAGACGCTGGTCCACGCCGGTCAGTGCACGAAGGTCGATCCCTCGGCGCGGGCCGCGGTGGCCGGGCTGCTGGGATGCGGCGTGATGGCGGGCATCGGCGCGGCGGTCAACACCGGCCAGGCCGGGCCGGGCGACAGCGTGGCCGTCATCGGTTGCGGCGGTGTCGGCGACGGCGCCGTTGCCGGAGCGGCGATGGCCGGTGCCCGGCGCATCATCGCGGTGGACACCGACCCCAAGAAGCTGAGCTGGGCCGAGGGCTTCGGCGCCACGCACACGGTCAACGCCGCCGAGCAGGACAGCGTCGAAGCGATCCGGGAGCTCACCGGTGGTTTCGGCGCGGACGTGGTGATCGACGCGGTCGGCAGGGTCGAGACCTTCAAGCAGGCGTTCTACGCCCGCGACCTGGCCGGAACCGTGGTCCTGGTGGGCGTTCCCACGCCCGAGATGACGCTGGACCTGCCGCTGCTGGACGTCTTCGGCCGCGGCGGTGCGATCAAGTCGTCCTGGTACGGCGACTGCCTGCCGGAACGCGACTTCCCGATGCTCATCGAGCTGTACCAGCAGGGCAGGTTGCCGCTGGAGAAGTTCGTGACCGAGGAGATCGCCCTCGGCGACGTCGAGGAGGCGTTCGACAAGATGCACCGCGGAGAGGTCCTCCGCTCCGTGGTGACTTTCTGAGAGCCCGATGCTGGACTCCCCTCGCGCGGCGAAACCTGAAAACGCCGATGCCGCTCGCGCACGTCCAGGAACACCTCCCCAAACCCCCGAACCCCGAATCCTGGTGGTGAAGATGACTTTGCGAATGGACCACGCGGTCACGTCCGGAACCTTCTCGCTGGACGGCCAGACGTTCGAAGTGGACAACAACGCCTGGGTCATCGGCGATGACTCCGAGTGCGTGGTGCTGGACGCGCCGCACGACGTGCCCGCGATCCAGAAGCTGATCGGTGACCGGAAGGTGCGCGCCGTGCTGTGCACGCACGCTCACGACGACCACGTGCGCCGGGCACCGGAACTGGCCGACGCGGTCGGCGCTCCCATCCACCTGCACCCGGACGACCTGGTGCTGTGGAACATGACCCACCCCGACCGCGAGCCCGACCGGCAGCTGGCCGACGGCGAGGTGATCGAGATCGGCGGCGGTGAGCTGCACGTGCTGCACACGCCGGGCCACGCGCCGGGCGCGGTGTGCTTCTACGCGCCGAACGAGGGCGTGGTGTTCACCGGCGACACGCTGTTCGCCGGTGGTCCGGGTGCGACCGGGCGTTCCTACTCGGACTTCGGCGTGATCACCGGTTCGATCCGGGATCGGTTGCTGCCGCTGCCGCCGGAGACCAAGGTCCACCCTGGACACGGAGAGTCGACGACGATCGGCGAGGTTCGTCCGCAATTCGACGAATGGGTGGCTCGCGGCCACTGATCAGTCGTCGGTTCGACACGGAGCGTTCTACACTCCCACTTTCGACGGATGAGGTGGAGCCGAACGGCGGGCAAGATCTTGGGCCCGTCGTTCGGCGTGCCGGTGCGACGGGAGCGGCGTGCCGCGGATGCCGGAACCCCCGACTCCGGTGTTCGCGGCGCGTGTTGCCGACGGGGCCGCGCTCGGCTCCGTGAGCCCCGTTGCAGACAGGCAGGTGCGATGGATCAGGTCGTCGGCAGGCTGTCGTTGTCCCGTTCGAAGTCGGGGTTCTGGCAGTGGGCTCTGACCCATCGCGTGACGCTCGGTGACGTCGCGTTCGTGCTCGCCGCGTCGGTGCTGTACGTCTTCGACGCCGCGCTGGCCGACCACCCGCCGTGGATGCCGTGGTGGGTGCCGATGGCCATCGGCGGCCCGGCCGGTCTGCTGCTGCCGCTGCGCCGACGGGCTCCGTGGACGGTGCTGTTCGTGCTGGTCGCGACTGCGTCCGGGCTGAGCGCCTTCCAGCTGAGCATCGGTGCGCTGAACCTGGTCATCCAGGTCGCGCTGTACTCGGTGTGCGTGCGCAGCACGCCGTCGATGATGGTGGCCGCCGCGGGGCTGGCGATGTTCTACCCGGTCGCCGACGCGATCGCCTACGAGATGGGCCCGCTGATGGGCGCGCTGCGGGTCATCGGGGCCGTGGTGAACCTGGTGATCGTCGTCGGCCTGGCCTACGCCGTGCAGATCGGCCGCAGGCGCGCTGATCAGCTCGAACGCACGCTGGCGCTGCTGGACGAGGCGCGCGATCAGCTGGCCGCCGACGCAGCCTCGATCGAACGCGCCCGGATAGCGCGGGAGTTCCACGACATCGTCTCGCACAACCTCTCGGTGGTGGCGCTGCGCGCGGGCGTGGCGCGGGCGGTGATCGATCGCGATCCCGACCACGCCCGGCAGACGCTCCAGGAGCTGGAGAGCAGTTCGCGGGGAGCGCTGGGGGAGATGCGGGACATGCTCACGGCGCTGCGCGAGCGGGACGTGACCGGCAAGGAAACCGTCGACTGGCAGCCCACGCCCACCCTGGACGGCCTGGACGCCCTGGTGGACTCGGTCCGCGGCGGGCAGGTGACCTGGAAGCTGGACCGGCGCGGCCCGGTCCGCGAGCTCGGGCAGGCCGTGGAGATGACCGCGTACCGCATCGCCCAGGAGGCGATGACCAACGTGCTCAAGCACGCCGGAGCCGGCCGCGCGCGGGTGCTGGTGGAGTACGCGCCCACCACGGTGCGCATCGAGGTCACCAACGAGCTCAGCGCGCTGGACGACCAGAAGCAGCGGCCTGCGCACCAACAGTCGGGTCACGGATTGATCGGCCTGCGGGAACGCGTTGCGCTGCTGGGTGGAACTTTGACAGCACATCCAGTCATGAACGGTTTTCGCCTTGAGGCCGTGTTACCGTGCCCGGAAAATTCGGACCTGGCCTGAGCCGAAATGTCAGGCCGCCAGGACCTAGGAGGCTCGGTGGGAACTGCGGAGACGACCGTCCTGGTTGCCGATGACCAAGCGATGATCCGCGCGGGGCTGGTCGCGCTGCTGTCCAACGAACCGGGACTGCGCGTCCTGGCCGAGGCTTCCGACGGTGACTCGGCGGTGGCCGCGGTGCGGCGGAGACGCCCGGACGTGGTGCTGCTGGACGTGCGGATGCCCGGCAAGGACGGCATCGCCGCAGCGCAGGAGATCCTCGCGGAGACCGACGGCACCACATCGGTGATCATGCTGACGGTGCACGACCTCGACGAGTACGTCTACGGCGCGCTGCGCGCCGGGGCCAGCGGCTTCCTGCTCAAGGACGCCAGTCCGGAGGAGCTGGTCAAGGCCGTGCACACGGTCGCGGCGGGCGAGGCGCTGTTGGCGCCCCGGGTGACCAAGCGGCTGCTCCAGCGCTTCGCGGCGCTGGGCGTGCGCGACGCCCGCAGCGAGCTGTCCGTGCTCACCGAGCGCGAGGTGGACGTGCTGCTGGAGGTCGCGCGCGGCGGCTCCAACGCCGAGATCGCCCGCAACCTGGGTCTGGCCGAGCTGACCGTGAAATCGCACCTCTACCACGTGATGCAGAAGCTGCAGATCTCCTCGCGGACGCAGCTGGTGATCCTCGCCTACGAGACCGGCCTGGTCTGCCCGGGGCAGGACAACGCCCGCCCAGCGCGCCAGGTCTCGGCCTGACGCCGTGGCGAACCCGTGCGGCGCGACGTGTCTAATGGGGCCATGCACGGCTCGGAACAGCACGAACTCAAGGTCGGACTCGTCGGCTACGGCTCGGGTGGAGCGATCTTCCACGCGCCGCTGATCGCCGCCAACCCGCGGCTGCGGCTCGACGCGGTCGTCACCTCGAACGCGGAGCGGCAGGCGCAGGTGCGCGCCGACCACCCGGGTGCCGAGCCGGTGTCCGGCATGGACGCGCTGTTCGCCCGCGAGCCCGACCTGGTGGTCATCACCACGCCCAACCGCACGCACGTCGAGCTCGCCAAGGCCGCGCTGGACGCCGGTGTCCCGGTGGTGGTGGACAAGCCCTTCACGCCGACCGCGCAGGAGGGGCGCGAGCTCATCGAGCACGCCCGCGAGCGGGGACTGCTGCTGACGGTGTTCCAGAACCGCCGCTGGGACAGCGACATCCGCACCGTGCGCAAGGTGCTAGCCGGCGGCGAGCTGGGGCGGGTGCACCGCTTCGAGTCCCGATTCGACCGCTGGGCGCCGCAGCCCAAGCCCACCTGGCGCGATTCCGGTGGCGCCGAGGACGTCGCGGGACTGCTCTACGACCTGGGCAGTCACCTCATCGACCAGTCGTTGCAGCTGTTCGGGCCGGTCGCCTCGGTCTACGCCGAGATCGACCGCCGCAGGCCTGGCGTGCGCGCCGACGACGACTCGTTCGTCTCGCTGACCCACGCCAACGGCGTCCGCTCGCACCTGTGGATGAGCAAGCTCGCGGCGGTGTCCGGCCCGCGCCTGCGCCTGCTCGGCGACCAGGGCACGTTCACCAAGCACGGCACCGACCCTCAGGAAGCCGACCTCCGCGCCGGCAAGCGGCCCGTGGACGACACCTGGGGCCGCGAGCCCGAGGACATCTGGGGCGAGCTCGGCGACGGCGAGACCGCGCGGAAGGTTCCGAGCGAGCCCGGCGCCTACCAGGCGTTCTACGACGAGGTCGTCGAAGCCCTGACGGTCCACGGCCCGGCGCCGGTGGATCCGGCCGACGCGGTCACGGCCCTGGACATCATCGCGGCGGCCCAGCGCTCCTCGGAGAACCAGACGGTCGAACGCCTCCTCTGAGGCGCACCCCCGACAGCCGTGCCACCGGGCGGTCGTTGGTCCGCACCGACCCGTGATCACGTCCGCATTGCCCGGTCAGCTCCGACCAGAACCGCCCCGTGCACCCGCGCGCCCGACGTCCACCCGCGCTCCTGCTCGTCCGCTCCGCGGGTCTGACGACCCCGGGCCCATTACTCCGAGTTGCGCCTGCGCTGTGGGCCAGCAGGCTGTGTGGGTGGTTCGACGTTCGGGGGGCGGGGATGAGCAGTGATGCGCAGGTGTCCGAGGCGGGGTGGACGATGACCCCGGCGGTGAGCGAGCACCTGGAGCCGCAAGAGCTCGACGGGGTGCAGCTGTGGTGGCGCGCGGCCAACTTCCTGTCGGCGGGCCAGATCTACCTGATGGACAACCCGCTGCTGCGCGAACCGCTGCGCCCCGAGCACATCAAGCCCCGGCTGCTCGGGCACTGGGGGACCACACCCGGTCTGAACTTCATCTACGCGCACCTCAACCGGGTCATCCGGATGCGCGATCTCGCCATGATGTACGTGATCGGCCCAGGCCACGGCGGTCCGGGCCTGGTGTCGGCGGCCTGGCTGGAAGGCACCTACAGCGAGATCTACCCGGACGTCGCCCAGGACAACGACGGCCTGAAGCGGCTGGTCACCCAGTTCTCGTTCCCCGGCGGCATCCCCAGCCACGTGGCGCCCGAGACGCCCGGGTCGATCCACGAGGGCGGCGAGCTCGGCTACGCGCTCTCGCACGCGTTCGGGGCCGTGTTCGACAACCCCGACCTGATCGTCCCCTGCGTCATCGGCGACGGCGAGGCCGAGACGGGTCCGCTGGCGACCAGCTGGCACTCCAACAAGTTCCTCAACCCGGCCACTGACGGCGCGGTGCTGCCGATCCTGCACCTCAACGGCTACAAGATCGCCAGCCCGGCGGTCCTCGCGCGCATCCCCGACGACGAACTGCTCGGCATGCTGCGCGGTTTCGGCTACGAGCCCTACCTCGTCGCCGGGGACGAACCGGCACCGATGCACCACCTGTTCGCCGCGACGCTGGACCGCTGCCTCGACGAGATCGCCGCGATCCAGCGCCGGTCGCGGCGGGAGGGCGTCCAGCAGCGGCCCCGGTGGCCGATGATCGTGCTGCGCACCCCGAAGGGCTGGACCGGGCCCGACACCGTGGACGGCAAGTACGTGGCCGGCACCTGGCGCGCGCACCAGGTGCCGATCTCCGATCCGCGGGGCAACCCGGAGCACCTGTGGCAGCTGGAGTCGTGGTTGCGCAGCTACGAGCCGGGGGAGCTGTTCGAGTCCTCGGGCGCTCCGGTGCGCAAGATCCGCGAGCACAACCCGACCGGTGATCGCCGGATGAGCGCCAGCCCGCACGCCAACGGCGGGCACCTGCTGCGCGCCCTGCGACTGCCGGAGTTCCGGGACTACGGGATCGAGGTGGAGCAGCCGGGTGCGAGCTCCGGTGAGGCGACCCGCGTCCTGGGCCGGTTCCTGCGGGACGTGATGCGGCTGAACGAGAACGAGCGGAACTTCCGGGTCTTCTCCCCGGACGAGAACAACTCCAACCGGCTGGCCGCGATCCTGGCGGCCACCGCGCGCACCTGGAGCGCCGAGACGCTGCCCGGCGACGACTCGCTGGCGCGCGACGGCAGGGTGATGGAGGTGCTCTCCGAGCACACCTGCCAGGGCTGGCTGGAGGGCTACCTGCTCACCGGCAGGCACGGTTTCTTCTCCTGCTACGAGGCCTTCGCGCACATCGTGGACTCGATGGTCAACCAGCACGCCAAGTGGCTCAAGGTCGCCGGGCAGCTGGCCTGGCGGCAGCCGATCGCCTCGCTGAACTACCTGCTGACCTCCCACGTGTGGCGGCAGGACCACAACGGCTTCTCCCACCAGGACCCGGGTTTCATCGACCACGTGGTGAACAAGAAGGCCGAGGTGGTGCGGGTCTACCTGCCGCCGGACGCCAACACCCTGCTGTCGGTGGTGGACCACTGCCTGCGCAGCCGCGACTACATCAACGTCGTCGTGGCGGGGAAGCAGCCCTCGCCGCAGTACCTGGACATGGAGTCGGCGGTGGTGCACTGCACCAAGGGGATCGGCATCTGGGACTGGGCCTCCAGCGACGACGACGGCGATCCCGACGTGGTGATGGGCTGCGCGGGCGACGTGCCCACGATGGAGACCCTGGCTGCGGTGGATCTGCTGCTGCGCGAGTTCCCGGACCTGCGGATCCGAGTGGTCAACGTGGTGGACCTGATGCGATTGCAGGGCGAGCGGGAACACCCGCACGGGCTGTCCGACGCCGAGTTCGACAGCCTGTTCACCCGGGACCGCCCGGTGATCTTCAACTTCCACGGCTACCCGTGGCTGATCCACCGGCTGACCTACCGCCGGAGCAACCACGAGAACCTCCACGTGCGCGGCTACAAGGAGGAGGGCACCACGACCACGCCGTTCGACATGTGCGTGCTCAACCAGATCGACCGGTTCAACCTGGCCATCGACGTCATCGACCGGGTTCCCCGGCTCGGCCCGCGCGCCGCCTACGCGCGGGAAGCGTTGAAGACCAAGCTGATCGAGCACCGGCACTACGTGTCCACGCACGGGGAGGACATGCCTGAGATCCGGGAGTGGTCTTGGCCGGGCCGGTGAGGGTGCTGACGGTCAACGCCGGCTCCAGCAGCCTCAAGCTCGCCCTGCTCGACGGCGACGAGCTGGTCGACGACCGGCACGTGGAGCGCTGGGGTGGCGAGCCGGAGCCGATCGAGGAGTTCCTCGACGAGCACGGCGCCGACATCATCGGGCACCGGGTGGTGCACGGCGGCGACCACATCACCGAAGCCGCGATCGTCGACGACGAGGTGCAGGACTACCTGGAATCGCTCACCGATCTCGCGCCGCTGCACCAGCCGCGCGCGATCGACGGGATCCGGGTGGCGCGGCGGATCGCGCCTCGCGTGCCGTCGGTGGTGTGCGTGGACACCGCCTTCCACGCGAGACTGCCCACCGCCGCTGCGATCTACGCGCTGCCGCGCGAGTGGAACGAGCGGTATTCCCTGCGCCGCTACGGTTTTCACGGTCTGTCGCACTCCTACGCGGTGCGGCGCGGGGCGGAGCTTGCAGGCCTGGACCCCGGGCGCGGGAAGGTGCTGAGCTGCCACCTCGGGGCCGGGGCGTCGATGGCGGCGGTGCTCAACGGCCGTTGCGTGGACACCACGATGGGCTTCACCCCGGAGGAGGGGCTGGTGATGAACACCCGGAGCGGCAGCGTCGATCCCGGGCTCATCGGCTGGCTCATCGATTCTCGCGGTCTCGCGCCGAAGGAGGTCTTCGAGACCCTGGCGCGGAGGTCCGGAATTGCGGGCCTGGCGGGCGGGAACGGCGACCTCCGCGATGTGCTGGACGCCCGGGAGAACGGAGATCACGACGCCGCAACGGCTTTCGACGTCTACCGGCACAGCTTGGTGCGCCACGCGGGGGCGATGCTGGCGGTGCTCGGCGGGTTGGACCTGCTGGTGTTCACCGGCGGGATCGGCGAGCACCAGCCGCCGGTGCGCGCGGCCGTGGGCTCGGCGCTGGTCTTCGCGGGGGCGGCCATCGATCCGGCGCACAACATCCACGCGACCGAGGGCGAGATCAGCGCGGCCGGCGCCACCGCCCGCAGCGTCGTCGTGCGGGCGCGGGAGGACCTGGAGATCGCGCGGCAATCGCGCGTCGCCGTGGCGGTGCACGGCTGAATTTCGATCTTCACCCGTCCGTGTCTAAATTCATCCGAATGAATCTCCTCCGATTCTCGAATGGTTGTCCGGGGTGTCCGCGTTTGCGCTGGAAATGCGTTCCGATGCGGCAATCTCGCATGATTGGTGGAAACAGGTCGGTTACACGTCACGGCCCGTTTTCGCGTTGACAGGGCCAAAGGGGCGACTTACGGTCTGCCCAACCGCATCACTCGAATGGGCGATGTATCAGGGAGGTCTGGGCCGATGCGCAGGACCGAAATTTCTCGACGGCAGATGCTCCGCGCCGGTGGAGCGGCGGCACTCGCGGTGCCCGTCACCGGTTTCCTCGGCGGGTGCACCTTCACCCAGCCCGGCTCCGGGCAACCGACCGGATCCACCTTGGACCGACTCAAGCAGCAGGGATACGCGCGAATCGCGATCGCCAACGAACCGCCCTACACCCAGATCAACCCCGACGGCAGCGTCACCGGAGCCGAGCCCGACGTGGTCGCCGCGGTGCTCAAGCGAATGGGCGTGCCCCGCATCGAGGGCATCGTCACCCCCTACGAGTCGATGATTCCGGGGCTCAACGCGAGCCGGTGGGACATCATCGCCGCCGGATTGTTCATGAAGCAGTCGCGGTGCAGTCAGATCCGCTACTCCGAACCGGAAATCGTGTCCACCGAATCGTTCGCGGTGCCCGCGGGAAATCCGAAGAAGCTCACCGGAATCGCGGCCGTGAAAGCCGATCCCGCGCTGAAGATCGCCGTCCTGCCGGGCGGTTTCGAGGACGGCGCGCTCAAAACCGCCGGGGTCCCGGCCTCGCAGGTCGTCAACATCCCCGACGGCCGCAGCGGGATCGAAGCCGTGCAGGCGGGCCGCGCCGACGCGTTCTTCCTGCCGACCCTGTCGCTCAACGCGCTCAAGACCGAGGGCATCGAGATCACCGGTCCCATCACCGACGTGCAGCAGACCGGATCGGGCGCCGGTTTCCGCCAGGCCGACGGCGACCTGGTCGCCGCCTACGACGAGCAGCTCAAGGCGCTCAAGGCCACGCCCGAGTTCGACCAGATCCTCGGCAAGTGGGGCTTCTCCGGGGACGCCGCGAGATCCGTGACCCGCGAACAGCTCTGCGCCGTACCGGGCTGAGCCGCGAATGTCGCAGATCCTGCCCTACTTCCCGCTGCTCGGCGAAGGTCTGCTGATCACCATCGCGCTCACCATCGCAGGCATGGTGCTCGCGGTGGTGGTCGCCTTCGCCGCCGGCATCGCCCGGATGTCGCACCGCCGCTGGCTGAGCTGGCCGGCGTCGGTGTTCATCGAGGTCTTCCGCGGGACGTCGATGCTGGTCCAGCTGTTCTGGCTGTTCTTCGCGCTGCCGTTCTTCGGGGTCCAGCTGGTCCCGTTCGCCGCGGCGATCCTCGCGCTCGGCCTCAACGAAGGCGCCTACGGCGCGGAGATCGTGCGCGGCGCGATCACCGCCCTGCCGCGCGGTCAGCGGGAAGGCGCCGTCGCGCTGAGCCTGAGCCCCTACCAGCGGATGCGGTTCGTCATCCTGCCGCAGGCGGTTCCGGCGATGATCCCGCCCTTCGGCAACGTGATGGTCGACCTGCTCAAGAACACCTCCCTGGTGTCGCTGGTGACCGTCGCCGACCTGACCTTCACCGCCCAGATGGTCCGCAACACCACCGGCGCCACGGCAGCGGTCTTCGGCACGATCCTGGTGCTCTACTTCGTCGTCGCCTACGTCCTCTCGCTCGGCTCGTCGTGGCTGGAGCGGCGCGTCGACCCGACCCGGCCGGCGCGGGCGCAGAGCTTCTGGCAGCGCGTCCTGCCGGATCGGCGGGTGACGTCGTGATCTGGGACTGGTCGTTCGCCGCGCAGATCGTGCCCTTCCTGCTGCAAGGGCTGTGGATCACCGTGCAGATCACGCTCGTCGGCATGGCGATCGCGCTGGTCGTCGGGCTGTTCGTGGCCGTGGTGCGCTACTCCCAGGTGCCGATGATCAGCAAGCTGTTCACCTTCTACGTGTTGTTCGTCCGGGGAACGCCGCTGCTGGTGCAGGCGTACTTCGCGTTCTTCGTGCTGCCCGGCATCGGGGTGCAGTTCTCGCCGATGATCACCGGCATCGTCGTCATCGGCCTCAACTACAGCGCCTACACCGCCGAGGTGTACCGCGCGGGAATCCAGAGCGTCGCCGTCGGACAGTGGGAGGCGTGCACCGCGCTGAGCCTGTCGAACTGGCAGCGCTGGCGGTTCGTGGTGCTTCCGCAGGCGATCCGCGACGTCATCCCGGCGCTGGGCAACTACCTGGTGCAGATGTTCAAGGATTCCGCGATCCTGCACGCCATCACGGTGTTCGAACTGCTCGGCCACGCGACGGCCATCGGCTCCAGCAGCTACCGCTACCTGGAACCCATGACCATCGCCGCCCTGCTGTTCCTGGCGGTCAGCCTGCCCGCCGCGAGGCTGATCAAACGATTGGAGCTGCGTCTTGCCCACCCCAGATGAGGCGATGATCTCCTTCTCCGGCGTGGGGAAGTCCTTCGGGGACAACCACGTGCTGCGCGAACTCGACCTGACGGTGGCGCCGGGGGAGAAGGTGTCCATCATCGGACCGAGCGGCTCCGGCAAGACCACCATCCTGCGGCTGCTCATGACCCTGGAGAACCCCGACACCGGGTTGATCGAGGTCGATGGGGAACCGCTGTGGGACTGCCGCGAAGGCGCCCGGCTCGATGCGAAGAAGCAGGCCGAGGTGCGGCGCACGATCGGCATGGTGTTCCAGCACTTCAACCTGTTCCCGCACATGACCGTGCTGGACAACGTGACGCTCTCGCCGGTTCAGGTGCTGGGCATGAGCCGCGACGAAGCCGGGCAGCGAGCGGTCGAACTGCTGCAGCTGGTGGGGCTGGAGAAGCACATGTCGCACAAGCCGGGGCAGCTCTCCGGCGGTCAGCAGCAGCGCGTCGCCATCGCCCGGGCCCTGGCGATGCGACCCAAGGTGATGCTGTTCGACGAGGTCACCTCCGCGCTGGACCCGGAGCTCATCGGCGAGGTCCTCGCGGTCATCCGCGACCTCGCGCACACCACGGCCATGACGATGCTGCTGGTCACCCACGAGATGCGCTTCGCGGAGGAGATCTCCGACCGCGTCCTGATGTTCGACTCCGGCGCGGTGATCGAGTCCGGACCCCCGTCCCAGATCCTCCAGAACCCCCAGCACGAACGAACCCAACGCTTCCTCAAAGCCGTTCTCGAACGCAAATAACCCCCCACCCCCCGT